>CANLAV010000016.1 GCA_947487905.1 Bacteroidota bacterium
AATGTTTGATGTAGTTACAGATATACCACAACCTAAAGATAGAGATATAATGTTTAAAGATATTATTACAAATGGTTATGTTGAAAGAGTAAAATCAACTGCATTACTTGAAGGATATATTTCTAAAAATACTTTTAAAGATGAAAATTCTAATGAAGCTCAAAGATATTTAAAAAGTAGAGATGATATTGGAATGTGTCCTATTGTTTACGTTGATACAGATAAACATACTTGTTTAAATACAGGAAGTGGTGCCGAAAGTAAAAATCAAGAATATTTAAAACATAGAAATTCTACTACGGGAATGGTTACTCTTATTTATGAACATAATGATGAGTTAAGAGTAAAAACAAATACTAAAAAAGGTTATGATACAGTTACTGAAAATGATTGTATAGACTTAAGTTTTCCAACTTCAACAACTCGCAGAGGCAGAGTAACAAAAGGGAAATCACCTTGTTTAATGGAAAGCTCAAATAACCTATATTCTTATAAAGATGGATTGGTTAGAACTGTAAATAAAATTGAAATGTGCAGACTTCAAGGATTTCCAGATGATTACTGCGATATACTTTCAACTGCAAAAGCTGGTAGTTTATTAGGCGATGGTTGGACTTTGCCTATAATAGAACATATTTTCTCATTTATAAAAAAATAACTATGAACTACCTATTATCAAAAGAGCATTTTTTAGCTCACGAACAGACTAAAGAAGATTATAAAAATTTAATTTGCCACTATGCAGATTTTAAACTTTATCGCAAAGGCACAGCACAAAATGACAAAGCAAAGCAAAACTGCCATAATTATTTAATATCAATTATTGTCAATAAGAACATATTAAAAATCGATACTACTGCTGATGAATTAATGTTGGATGAATTGTTTGACAGGATTAAATAAAAAAAACCCCTTCACGCAAAACGGAAGGGGTAATCAATTTAAACCAAACTATTATGAAGCTCAAATATAAACAAAAATGTTTATATATTTTTATATTTTTTGTATAAAATGTAAATAGGTATTAAAAGCAAGAACCAAAGTAACCACCAATATGACTCTTTTCGTTCAGTTTGTTTTACTTCAATTATCCTGTTGGATTTAACCACCTTTAAATCGCTTTTTTCTTCTTTGTGTTGGACTTTCACATCTTTTGCGACACTTATATTGTTTTTACTTTTTTTACGCTTTATTTTAACGTTTTTATATTCTTTACCATTGACAATAAAAGGTAAAGTATTATCAACAGGAACAATCTCTATTTCATCAGTTGTTGAAGTGTCAATTATTTTAGTGTTGTCGGTTACTCTAGTTTCAGTTTCGAGAGTAATTTTTTCAGTTTTTTGCTCTTGTTCTTTTGTTTCTGACTTGCTTACTTTTCGTGATCCGCAAGAGGTTAAAACTATTGTAGTAATTAAAGCCAATATAATAGCTATTAATAATAAATTGTTTCCGTTTTGGTTTTCGCTTGTTGTCATTCTGTATTTTTTTTAATTAAATAATACCATAGCCAAATCAATTTTTCTCTTATAAATTCATAAGCTATTAGTATTAATATATATTTCATTACTTTTTATATCAATTAAAACCTTAAAAATTAGGGTTTATCTTTAAACGATTAGTAACTTATATTATACATTTTATACATTTTATAGTCTTTTTGTATAAGATATTGTACATTTCAGATAGTTCCAAAATGTAACTAACTTATAAATTAACTTGTATTTTTCTTGTTTCACAACCCATTTTGTGTTTACTATCTACTTTATGGCAATACTCGCAGTAATCATCTTGTACGCATTTTGGATAGGTACAATAGTCTAAATTACAAATCTCACCATCTCTTTTAACTCCGTTTAGTTTACACTTGTTTGAGTCTTTACCATTAGGCCAAAACATATTGCAGTTGTCAGCATCATCTTCACGATTGAAACTTCCCCAAGTTTGCCACACTCCTGCCGGAGCAGTAAACCTATGGCAGTATTTACTGCTTGGGCATAAAAAATCGTTGCATTTTGCTATATCAGCCATTTTTTTGTTTTATTAATTCTCTATAAATAGCATTTGTTTTTTCGCAGTTTTGACCTCTTAAATATTGTCTTAAAATTTTATTCGCTACTTTCTCAATTTGCGAATTAAGATTAGGAGGATTTATTAAAACCTTGTTTTCGTGTATTGTATTAAATTTTTCCATTATGCACAGCCTTTTTTTAAATTATCAATAGCCCATAGTGGCTGTAAGTTTGTATAATGGCATAACTTAATTAATTCATCTTTACTTTTTGCACTTGCTAAAGGTTTAATATGGTCAATATGCCATTCTCCATGATTACTCCAACTCATTCCGTATATAAACTTATTTTCTATATGTTTTTTAGCAACTTCAAAAGAACAACCTATTAATTTTTCGCTACCTTCTTTTTTCCACTCGGTTTTTCTAAAAGCTTGAGCCATTCGATTCCTTAAATTTTGTTTACATTTATACAAATCATCTGTTTCAAGTCTATTTTTTCTATACATTCTTTTTTGTGAATTAATAGATAATTTATTTTTTTCTCTATATTTTTTTTGATAACTTAAAAGACGTTCTTTATTCTCAATATACCATACATTTGTATATTTAGAAAGTTTGTCTTTATTTTTTAATCTATATTCTTTTTGATATTCTTTAAACTTATTAATATCTTTATATTTGTTTTTACCTTTATAAATTTCTGAATGACATTTTTTACATTGAGAAGCAAACCCATCAGATGATAATTTTCTTGTAACAAATAAATTAAGTTCTTTTTTTTCTTTACATCTTGTACATATTTTCATAAAAATAAAAATTGATTATAATGTAAATATACAAAATTAAACTATATTACCTCCTATTATTCTCATGTTTTTTACTTTATAATTTCCATCTTTAAAAACAATTACATGAGCAAAACCACTATTATATTGGTTGTAAGGTGCATATTCAGGCTCCAAACCGCAAAGGCATCCTGTTGACCAAGTTGTTGTAACTTCACCGCTTAAAGTCTTTTCCGTATGTTCTGATGTTCTATGGTGATGTCCTACGATTGCACTCTCTTTAGCTTTCATAAACAACCCCCTTGCAGGATTAACAGGCGGAGCAAATCCTCCAAACCATTCGTGGCCATGAAGTATTGGAAGATTTCCTGCCATTGCCATTTGTTTATCTTTAACTAACGTAACTCCAAACTCCCTAAATCTTAAAAGTTGTTCAAGTTTAAAATCATCAATTCCCAATAACTCCGGAGCTTTAATCATCAAATAATCTTCGTATCTTTTTTCGTGATTTCCTATTTTATAATAGATAGGGCATTTAAATAAATCTTGCATCATTTTTAGAAAGCCTCTAACCATTTCTAACTCTCCCGCCATATCCCTCAATCGTCTGTCTTTAGTAAATCGACTACATTGGTAAAAGTCTGCGATATCACCATTTAAGTAGATTGTATTGACTTTGTTTTCTAAACCATAATTAATCGCTAATTCAAGTGCTTTATTGTCCTGGTATGGGAAATGAATATCGCTTAAGATTAAAATATTGTTTTGGCCTTTTGGAATAATAAACGCTTCGCACTTTTCGTAATCACTATCCGGTAAGTCTATTGTTTTGCTCATAGATTGTTTTTTTTGAGTTTCAGTACGTTCACCGATTTTTAAAACAGTTGAGTTATTTTTACCATTCTCACCTCTGTATCTTCTAACGTTTGTTCTTACTCCATCAAGTGAATTGAAATCTAATTTATGTTTATCATAAATTAATCGTGAAATGGCCATTGTTGTTGCGTTTGGGAACTGATTTATAAAAGATAAAACAATATCTTTTTTATAAGTTGCAGCGTTTTGATTGCCTTTTATGCTCATAAGTTTATAATTTGGTTATTCAAACCTACAAAAAAAGTATTGAATAACAATACTTTAAGGAGTGAAATATAAATCAGCTTCTTTTATTCTTCGATTAGTTAATCCTTTTAATGCAACTCCATTGGCTTTATTCCAACGCAAAAATTCATTTCTAATAGTCAAATCGTTTGGATTTACATTTACCTTTTTTAATAAAGTAGAAGAAGCCAAAGCTCCCGAACCTAAATTGTAGGCAAAGGATGTTAAAGCGTTTAGTTGATTTTGAGTAATTGGTTTTTTAACTAAATTAACCACTTTACGAGCAAACCGGTCAGCACTTATTTGAAGTAACTCATCAGCTCGTTCTTTTGTAATTGGCGGATCAGACATTAAAACTTTTTTGTTATTCTCGTAAAAGGTTGCGCCATATCCAATCGTTGGCACTTTTGCGCTACATAAATAAGGTTTAAGGCTTAATCCTTCAAATAATTTTATAAGGTCGTATCCTTCTTTATTCAGCTTCATTTTTTTTATTTTTTTCCATCAGCCACCATCTGCGAGTAGTATATCCAATAGCTAATAATAATGAAAAAATCTTTAATCCTAATTCAACATTTGAAAAAGAGAAACTAATTAAAAAACCATTTACAAGTAAAAGTTTTATGTCGTGTGCATTATTCATTATTATGTTTTAATTTTAGCGACTATATCAGTAAAGCCTTGAATGCCTATATAAGCAGTTGCAACAATTACCCAATCACTTGATGTTATATTACTAAAAAATAAACCTACACAGGCTACAAAAAAAACTAATAGCTTTCTGCTAATCCATTTATTTAATAACCTATCTAAAGTTTCTTTACTCATCTTTATTATAAAACTCTTTTGTTTCAAAATTATAATATGGATTTTCCATATAAACTTCTAAAAGCAAATCAATAGCTATTTCATTTTCAAGCGTTGGCTCATCTTCTCGGCAGTATAATACTTTGCCCGTATATTTATCTATTATTGTTTTCATTTATTGCTTATAAAAATTAATACCTCGATATGTAATTGTATCTAATATATTACTCAAAGAACAAGTTACAAAAAAATACAAATCAGCTGATAAATTGTAAGTTGCTGTATTTATAGTTACTGCTGTACCGTTTTGCGTTTGGTCATTAGCTAAAGAGGTACTACTTGAATATCCATATATATTACCGCTATTTACAACAAATTCTCTTTTAAATTTATTAAAAAAATTGGAAGTATTAAAACCATTAATTGCTATTAAAGTTGCTCCAACTAAAGTATTCGTTGTGTTTATTTTAAGATTGTGCGTTGTGTTTCCTATATTAGCAAGTTTTGAAATTAAAGCAGAAAACATTATAAAATCTCCATTTGTAAATGTATTTGCGGGTATTAAAATCGTTTGCAATATTGTTTCAGTAAGTACGCCTGTATGTACTATTTCTGTTGTTTTAGTAAATCTATAAGGTGTATATCCAAAAGCATTTTGTTTTAAAGCCAAAGCATCAAAAACAGCGTTTTGGCTTGGTGCTATATCAGTTATTGAATCTGTAATACTATCTTGAATTATAGTTTTATTTTTCCATAAATCTGTTGAAGTTTCATAAATTAATGCTTGATTATTAGTTGGCGCATTAGTTATTAAGTCCACGTCATGTATCTCCGATAATTCAAAACCGTTTTGAATACGGACATACATTCTACCTGCGCTACCATTTGATGCTGTTGTTACAACACCTAAATAAACTAAATGATTAGGAGCATAAGGTTTAACATTTGTAATTGTTCCTGCGGTTGCTCCAAGATAAACAGCATCACCATCAGCAAAAGTTGCTGTTGGAAGGATACTTAACCCATCCAATAAACCTTGCATCATTATCAATCCCTTTTGCCCTGCTGCAATAGATGTCGATAAAACTAATCCAACTGTTTGAGCAGATGTTGCATCCGATGTGTTAAACGCTCTTTTTACGGTCATTCTATCTCCTGTTCCACTAAAAGCATAAACAGGCATTCCTTTAGTTAAAGTTACAGAGTCATCATTTGTAACATAAGCAAATAAACTATTTGGAGCAGTTCCAATTAATTGAAATCCGTTTAAAGAAGTATTGTAAATGCAAAGCATTTCTCCGCCATTAATAATATCACCACCTATTAAAGCACCATCGTTATTTCTGTAAAGAGTTTTTGCCCCTAATGAATTAATATTTAATGTAGCGCTTGAAGTATTACCATTTGTAAATCTAATTAAGAATGCATCAGCATCATTGTAAGCAGCAACACCTGTAATTGTTGCAGTATATGTATCAGTCCCTGCTGCCGTTGCGTGAGGTATTCCGCTTGATGCTGGAATATCAGTAGTTAAAGCAAATGTTCCATCTGCATCAGGTAATTGGTAAAATCTATTATCACTTATTGCTGATTGTATTTTTGCTTTAAAATCATTATCATTTATAAACGATAAAGAATTACTATTTTTATCTACATTAAATACTTCTTGTGTTGTATGATTTTTAAATGATAACCCTAAATCATCAGTCCAACTTAAATAACCATAATCAACTACATCATTACTATATAAACCTAATGAATTTACTTTTACATCATTTGTTGTTGTATTTCCCTCATCAGTTACTTCTTGAAGTGTTGGAATAGTAATGTCATCTAAAAAAGCAATAGTTCCACTTTTATCCGGAAAATTAGCGATTCTTTCATCTGTATTATCAGCATTTGCAAGGAATTGTTTAAAATTATTACCAATATTTAGTAAATTAAAATAGAAACCTGATCCGCCATCCATAGTTCCTATTTCAGTTTGTAAACCTACACTATCATCAAATATTATAGAATTAGTAGTTGTATTACCTTCATCAGTTACCTCTTGAAGCGTTGGAGTGCCACCGCCACCTGTATTTAAATCGCTTAAAGCCTCATCTAAAGTAGTTTCAGTTGAAGTAACCGGATTGTTTACAGTAATATTTGCACCACCTTCATCGTATAATTCAGCGAAGTTTGAATTGACTTTTATAAAGGCATCCCTTACTTTATCCCCTGTGCCATCATTGGCAGTAGTTCCAACATTAATTATTTGATTTGCCATCTTTTTTTACTTGTTTTTTAAATAAAAACTGCTTTAATTTTTCTTCGTTTCGTAAACGTGCTATGTTTGGCTTTTTAGTCTTGTCCATAAGTGTCAATTTCTATATTTCCGCAATCATTACAACTATTATTTCCAAACCACCAACTACCAACATTTAGTTTTTTTCTTGAAATTGTATCGCTGTGTTTAGTATATTCAGGTATTCTGTTGTAAGATAACCATTTTTGCATACGAAGTCCGAAAACCTCTTGCTTACTTCTTTGCTGAACCATTAAATAATCAACCTCTGATTTGCTTACGCTTTCAGCATTTTCAGCAGTATGCTTATAAACACCACCATTTGATATTTGATAAGCTAAAACCAAAAGAACATTTTTAGCGGTTGCACGAATTAAAAAGTCAACTATAAAATCCTCGTATAAAGTCAAATATTTATCTTCTAAATCGTCATTCTCAAAATCGGTGCAAATCTTATCATATAAAACTTGGCCAATTAGAGGCTCTAAATCTGTAATTTGTGCATCCTCAATGCAAGGCACTATTTTATCAAAGTCAATATTGCCATTTAAAGGCGTTTTTGCGACTACTTGCTGCGGTGTTATTAATAGTATCATAATTTATTTTATATGTCGTGAGGTGCTATTCCTGCTATTCCACTTGCTCTATCTTTTTTCGCATCGTCAATAGCAATTGGAGATTTAACATCAGGCACTACATCTTTTATTTTATAAGTTAATTTTTCCCAATAATGTTTACAAGTTCCTCCTGTAAATGCTGCACTTAACAATCCACCGCCCTTATATCGCCAAATAGAATACGGATTATTTGGGTTTGGATGTTTACCAAAACCGGGGTTAACTGTAATATCACCCATGGCATCAATATCTTCTCGTCTGTAAATCTTATTTGCGCTCATCATGTTTTTACAAAATTCTCTTTCGGGTGATGAATTACCTGCGTATCTATAACGAAAAAGATAAAAATCAGTATCATAAATACTTCTTCGATATGGATTTGCAATTCCGGTTGTTGCAAATTTATAAGTTAGCTTTTCTTCTTCTTCATAGTCAACAGGTTTGCAATCTATTAATTCATAATTCTCTAAATCTTCATCCTCACCTAATTCAATAAGTTCAATACCTATTTTTTTTTTTTCTTCTGAAAGTTTTTGAACTGAACTTCCAACGGTAAACATTGAAATCGCAACATCTTTATCTAATTTTAAGAACTGAATTAAGAAAACCATTGCTTGTTCTTTTGTTAAAATGCCATCTTTTACATTTTGCAATATTTCAACAGCACTTGATATTTGCGCTCCGTTATAAGAACTTTCATTTTTGTTATTTTCAACATCAACATCTCTTAAATTTTCAAAATACAACTGCAAAGTAATTTTATTTTGACCTAATACATACTCAAATCCATCGGTTAAAGCGTTTTGCATTGGTGTAATAACATTCAACATTGTTTCGTCAAATGCTGTTGCAATTTCATCCGCATTACTGCTGAATCCTGTTCCTGATTGAATTCCTAAAATTGCACCACTTACAACTTTGTGAGCTGTCAATAATTGCTTTCTCGCTTCTTCTGTTAAAAATTGATATTGTTGGTGTGCATCTGCTATGGTTATTGTTTCAATCGTAGTAGCATTGTCCTTATTTGAGTTAAACGATAATATAAATTTATTAGCGTTATTTGCACCTGTCCATTTTTTAATAATGTTACGTTCAAATTGTGTTTTAACCTCATCATCAGTAACACCTTCATTTACATTTATAATATGTCCTGCGCTCAATCCGTTCTTAATATGGTTTACACAATATACAGAAATTTGCTCTTCTAATTCAGCGTAATTTAAACCAGAATAATAAGAAGGTCTTGCAAAATAGAAATCGTTAATTGAATATTCCTTAATTACAAAGACTGTCTTTTTTTCTGTTGTGCCTTGAACAAATACCGGTATTTGAGTTGGCGGATATTTTCTTAAATCACTCCAATCGTAAGAATACCAATATGAATTAATAACTCCAAATTCGTCAACTTCATTTGGAACTACTTTATTTTTTGGTAAGTGATTTATTTCTGCAATTTCATTTCCTGTTTTACCTAATATTACTTCAAAACTACATTCGTGAAATAATGTATAATCTTTTACTAATTTACGAACGGTATCTTTTGTAAATAGTTTGTTGACTTTAGCCATTTGGATGGCTTGGTTAGCCATGTAATTTGCAGTCAATCCTTGGCCATAAGTATATGAATAATAACTATCTAAAATTGCTGCGTTTGTTGGAGAATGTTTGTAACGATTAATAACATAATCATAACCCTCATTGTTTTTGCCATTTAATACATAAGTTTTACCACTTGGCTTTACTTCTTCAAAAATCTGCGTATCAAATGCGCTTAAACTTATTGTTCTTAAATCTCCCATTATTGATTGATTTTATAATTTTGTAAATCTGTTTGATCCGTTGCAAATGCTTTGCCTCGAAATAGTGTATTTTCATTATCGTAAACTTCAAATTCAAATGTACTTCCTTCGCTTACTGTTTTGTCAAATTCAAAAGTCAAATAACCATAACTATAAACAGTCGTTAAGTCATCAAAAGTTTCTTCTGTGGCTTTGCTTTCATCACGAATTTTTAAAGTAACTAAATTAACATCATAACGAGGTATAATAGTTACAATTTGAGTTTCTTCAGATGGTCTTAATATTATCATACTAATATAACGAAAAAAAAACTTTTTGATACAAAAAAAAGACAGCATAACTTAATACGCTGTCTTTTAAATTTATTTTAAAAAAACTTAATCGTTTACATACTGGTTAGAAACTATACCAAGTAAAGAAGTAACAGCTCCACTTGATAATATTGGAGCAGTTTCAGGCTCTAATGCTTGAAGTGTCATTTTTAATCCGTAGAAATCACCTAAAGCGCCACCCAATTCTCTTGTTCCTGTTGTTTTATCAACACCATTTTTTAATCCAACAGCATGGAATGTTCCATTGTTATCTTCTAAAAAGATTAACATTCTATCTCTTGAAAGTAATTTAGCTTGATTAACCAAAGGAGCAGTTAATCCGGTCAACATCAAACTTAATTGACTATCATAAAAAATAGTTCCGTTATCTCTTGATGCTGTTTCAGTTTCTACATAAGTGTTACCTGTATTTTTCAATTGAAATTTGAAAACTTCATCTAAATCTCCCAAACCTGTAAGTTCTGAATTAACTACCGTTGCGCCAATATCAAAAAATTGAGCAAAATAGGCATTAACTAAACCACCTGTAAAATTTTTGCATTCTAAAAGTCTGCCGTTTGTTATAAATTCACACGCTGCCATTATTATAATGTTTTAAATAAGGCGGTATTTTCAACCGCCTTGTTATTTATTAAAGTGTATACGTAGTGTATAACACAACCTCTGCACCTCTTACATATTGTACTCCGGCAGTATAAACCATTTTGTAACGAACTGTTCCGCTCAAATCAGTATCATCCATGTCTTTGATACGCACTTCATTATGATCCGAAAGCAAACCTGTTCCAAAATATAAATTTTTCTTTTGATAAACTACCATAGTTGAATCAGGTAAACCGTTTATGATTTCAAGTACATAATTTCCATAACGTAATTGGAAATCATCACCACCTAAACCATTTGAAATACCTGCGCTAACTAAAGCTTGTTGGTAAAACAAAGCCACATCGCTTGATATTGCAAAAACTAAATCAGTTTTTCTTCTTAAAGCCACAGGCACAGCGGCCATAGTAGCCTCGATTTTAGAAATAACATTGTTTTTTGTGATAGCAACAGGTGATGCTACATCAATAACAGTTCCATCTCCTAAAAAAGCAGTGATAAATCCATCAAAATGTCCATCGTCTGCTGCATCTCCAATCCAAATATCTGAATCAGTAGCTTGTGCTGTATCAGCTAAAATTTCTACCAATAATGCAGCTTCCTCATCAACCGGCATATTGTCGTTGTGAGCAGAGAACCCCATTGAAGCAGTATCCCATACATTTCTGAAATCTTCTTTACAAAGTTCAGCCTCGTTTTTGATTTTCTTTGGCTCTAAAATTACCTCGTCAAGAGTTACACTTCCCGCAGGAGTGAAACCACAAGAATAATCTGTTCTACCATTTCCGTAATCAATTTTACGGATCACTTGTTTTACAGGAATATTTGGTAAAATAGTTACCAAACCTCTCTGAATAGTGTCTGCTTCTTTAAAAGCTTTCCCTATAATTTCACCTGCCACCGTTCCTGCATAGGAACTGTTTACTGTTGTTGTTGTTGCCATTTGTTTTTAGTTTTTATTTTTTAATTCTGTTAATGATAAAGCTAATCTTCCTTTTAAAGTTTTTGGTTTTTCTGTTGTAGCTTGTATTGGTGCTACTTTTGTTTTTGATACTGCCGGAGTTTCTGAAAGTTCAACTTTTAAAGTTTCGTTTTCTTTAACTTGCTCTGATAATTTAGTTTCGATTGCTGAAAATCTTTGCTCTAAATTTTTATTAAATTTAATAAGCATTGAACTAATAGCATTTTTTAAATCTGAAACCTCGTTTGTGTTTACTGATGCCGGAGCAGCCAATTCTTCAACCGGAGCTTCAACAACTACTTCTTCTTCTTTTGCTGAAATCTCTGCAATTATGCCAACCTCTGCAACTGAAATAGTAATACCATCAATAAGCATGTACTCTCCAATCGGAGCAGGTACATTTCCATCAGGAGTAGCAACTGAAATAGTGCCACCAATTTCCGGCATTTCAGTTTCTGTTACTAATGTTAAACTGCCATCTTCGGTTTTCCATTCGGCCAATTTAACTTGTTTGCCTAAAAGAGTTTTAAACTCGTTTAGCAAATCTTCTTTCATTTGATTAAAATTCATATTCTCTTTTTTTAATGTTACTTTTTCGTCAAACATACCTTCTATTGAAAATCCGCTTCCGTTATCTTTACATAACTGCCATTGCTCCTCATCTTCAATTTTCATAGCCACAACCCAACTGCCAACAGGCGCATCAATATCATATAAAGCAGTCTTATCTTTTTCTAAATCTTCAACGATCCAACTCTCTACGATTGTGCCATTCAAAGTATATTTTGAATGCTCTAAATTTGCATTACTTTGATTGCCTTTTTTAAGATACAATTCCGATGCACGTTTTATTGTTTCTTTAGAAAAATATACATAGTATTCTTCCTTTGTTTTTTCGTCAAATCGATAAATCTTTTTTTCGGGAATTAATGCAACCCCTAATAAAATTTTCTTTTCATTATCGATTTTAGCAAATTGTACTTTTTTTTCTTCTGCCAAAGCAATAAACTTGCTCTCCATGGCCGGAGATCCAACTACCGATATAGAATCCACCCCTTGTAAATCTTCATCCGATAAGAATAACTCGTATGTTTTCATAACTATATAACGATGTTTTTTTTTAGTGATATATTTTTTTTATCCAAAAGTTGAAGTAGCCACCGCATTCCGGTCAAGAGATTGCTGTGTGCTTACCTGGTTACCCACAACGTAAGTTTGTATAGGTCTGTTCTGCTGACCTGCAATAGTTTGACTTAATTGGTTAGTTGAGCTTTGACCTACAATATTGAATTGTGGCGGAGCAGGTGCGCTTCCACCACCACCACCACCTGAAACAGATGAACCACTTGAAGCACCACCCACATTTGTAGACAATATTTTTCTAATTTGTAAGGCTGCAAACACTCCCGCTAAAGATGCTTGTACAACCGGATATGCAGGGAATCCTACTGTTATTGGTGATTTTTGAGCAGTTGAGTAAGCATTTTGAACACCCTCGATTCCACTAATTGTAGCCTGTGCAACTGCAACCGCTTTTCCTATTTTTGAACCCTTTCCTGCTATTTCTGAAACTAAAGATAATCCCTGTTGGGCAAAAGCTAACTTTGCACTTAATAAAGCTTCTTCTTTTTGTTTAGCATCTTCTTTAGCTTTATCATCAATATCACCTAAATCTTTTTCAAGTTTCTTTTTTAATTCTGTTTGTAATGCTGCATTTCCTTCAGCCGCTAAATATTCTGCCTCATATTTTTGTGTTAATATTAACTTATCATAATCTGATTTTTGTAAAGTTAATTCTTGATAACGTTGCCATTCTGAATCTTCTTTTTCAATTCTTAATTTTGTTTCTTCCTCTAATTTAAGCCTTTTTGTTTCTGCATTTTTAGCATCTAACTCTTGTTGTAAAGTAAAATATTTTTCATCGAATAATCTTAATAGATTTTCTTTTTCTTGTGCTGTTTTAGTAAGGGAGTTTATTTCGGCAAGTTCACGCTGTTTTTGTAAATCTAATTTTTCTTGATCAGATTTAGCATTTAGATTTTGTAAATCTTTTAGGTAATCCCCCTCTAAATTACTAATGTTTTTTAACCTATCTTCTTCAACTTTTCTTAATTCTTCGTTACGATTCTTTTGATTTGCTAATAATTCATCATTATGTTTCTTTTGTGCCTCTGCGGATTTTTCTCTTGCATCAGTCGCCTCTTGAACTTCCGCTACTCGGTTATCAATTATTAATTTTCTTCTATTTAAAACCGAAGCTTTTAATGCCTCATTTGCATTATTAAATTCTTTTAACGCATTTTTAGCAGTTTCTTTTTCAGCATCAGTCGCATCTTCCATTCCTGCAACTCTCATCGCCTCGATTGCAATTGCTCTCAACGTTTGAGCATTTGCCATTTTTTGTTGAACTTCTTGATTTGCTAATTCAAGAGATAGTTTTCTGATTTCTGCCGCACTTTGACCGGAAGCCTTTGCCATTTTTAACTGCGCATCTCTTGACAAATCGGCTTCTTGTGTGGCTAACTTTTGATTTTTTACTTGCGTGTCTAATTCTTTGTTTAATGCTTTGTTTGCTGCCTCTGCTTTTTTAGTAGCTTCAGAACTTGCTATAAACATATTAACCAAAGCATAACCGGCAGCGATTAATGCAACAACCACAGCAACGATTGCACCTATTGGATTAGCAGCCATGGCAGCATTCCAAACCATTTGAGCAGCCGCACTAATTTTTTGAACTAATGAAAATGATTTAACTACTGCGCCAAGTTGTTTGAATGAATCTATACTTTCTCCAATGGCTTGTGCGCCACTTGCTATGGCCATAGCAGATTGAACCTTTAATAATGCTTCTTGTGTTGATTTACTTTCTACTCCTAAAGTTCCCATCAATCCGGTAACAACACTAAAACCACCCGCAACACCTGTTAACGCTCCACTTAATGCTTTGAACTTTGCATCAGGGTTGAATGCATCAGTTAACGATTTTGCATCACCAATTTTATCTTTTAAAATAGCAGCTTTTTTAGCAGCTTCAACCGCTTCTCTTGAAGTTGCTCCGAACTTATCAGATAATATGGCTACTTCCGCTTGTGCTTCACGCAATTGAGTCTTTAAAGATTTGACAGCCTCTTCAGTTTTATTAAAATTTTGCTTGAAGTCTTCTAACCCGCCATTTGCACCTTTAATATCAACATCTATCTCTATTGTTTTCTTAATAGCCATCTCTTATATTGTTTAATCGTTTCTTTAAAAGTTCTTGGACATCTATAAGCACCTTTTGCAAATTCTATATTATCGCTTCCGTTATAAAAATCCATCGTGTTTAATAATTCTACTAACTTCCCTATCATTGTGTTTGTGTTATTGTTAATGTAAATGTGTCAAGTCCTATAACAACTTCTAATTCCATGCTTCTTTCTAAAATTGGATTAGTAATTGCAGCCGTATACTCTGAAACTTTGATTAAAAGGTAAGCACTTGTATTGCCGAAAGTATTTTCTAAATCAACCCATCCAACACCATCGCCTGTATCAACTTTAGTAACTACATAAGGACTATTTGCAAGTATTTTTAAATCATAATCTTGCGCTCCACTTGTGGCAGTTAGCTCTGTGTACTGAATTCCATTATCAAATGGCGAATATTGTGGTAAATAGTAATAGGTTGCATCAGCACTTATATCAGTTGTATCAACAGAGTATTCAATAGTATCAACTGTAATCGATATAATTGAATTTATACTCTTAAAAGGTAATCCGATATAGTTCAATAGTTCATAATTTACCTCTCCTGTGGTAAGATTAGACCTCATTGAGTTAATTATATATGCCCTATCGCTTATCTGTATCCTATCATTTAGGTTAATATCAATCATTTTGCCTATTGGTAACTGCGCTCGGTAGTTGCCTAATCGTCTTTTACTTGAATATAAGTCCGAAATATAGTCCTGCCAATAGTTGCTGAATAGATTATTTGTTATTTCAGAATACAAAAACGTACTTACATCAGCAGAAAAGTTTACCGATTGAGTAACCTGGTCAAAAATGCTGTCATTTTCAGTAGATGTAAACCAAGTATAATCTAAATCAGAATGCTCATCTGCCTTAATTGGCAAATCATAAAACTGATATCCGGCACGATAAAATAAATAAGGTTTTCCGATATATGGTTGCAAAGTTTTATCAATAGACTTTCCAACTTGAACGTTAGTAATATCGTCTGTTGATCTATCTGTTAATCGCTCAAACATTAAGTTATCGAACTGCGTTTCAACTTTTAACTCACCGCCATCAATATCGTAAGTAGTGGCCAAATCGCCATAACCTAAATCAAGTCCGTTGCCTTCTCTAAATCGCTCATTTAATATTTGCCCCGATTTTTGATGTTTAAAATCTATACGTTTAAATAGCCTTGGTTTTTTAATTGTAATATCTTTCGTGTCTATGTATTTTGTAATATCAACTAATTTACCTTTGCTGTACCAATCATCTAAAGGAATAAAAGAAAATTTATTATTCGAAATTGGTGTTAAAACCAAATTAAACATTTTTATAATTGAAGTAATAAAATCTCTAACTTTTAGTTTTGGTATTTGTTCAGATATTTTTAAAATTGTATTAGCTGTTGTTTGACTTGCTGAAGTTGCAATTAAAGTTCTTCCTGCACTTGTATTTGGCGGATCGCTCAACGGATAATAACTTATTATAGCAATATAAGTTAATTGAGATGTGAAAGTTAAATTACCTCCTATACTTGAAACTTTGAAAGTAAATAAATGATTTGAAGAATCATTATTTTCTGTGTCTCGGAATATTCTTGTAGTTGTAGTTTGAAATAAGTTATTATAAGTATTATATAAAACACCATTATCAAAAACTTCTAAAATGTAAGGATAAGGAGATGTTGTAATTATTTTTATTTTAATTTGTGCAAATTTATTGTATGGTTGTATATTTAAATCACTAAAATTAGTATCCCAATTTATAGCAACAGAATTATTAGTAATATTAATTTCCGGACTTGGAACATCCCAATCATCATTAATTATTGACAAACTTGTAAAATCTATACCTAATGCAGTTGATAAAACTTTTATTTCCCCCGGATAAGAATGCAACCACATGAACAAATTGCCAAAAGCAGCACGATTTAAAAATTCCCTATCAAATAAAATATTATATTTATTTTCAATAGCTTCTATTATCCTAATGATTCTTAAAGCGGGTTTTAAATCAGTATATTTTATCTCTCCTAAAACGTTTGTAATATCATCAGGATTTCCTGTTCCGATTTGAAAATTTCTAATGCTTGATATTAAAGGATAATAAACATCACCATTATTTATACTTTCATCTTGCGTTGCATCAAAAACAATACTTCTCGTAAACTCATGGTCAAACTCTGACAAGTCTAAAACTGTCAACTCATCATCTCCAAAACTATCAGATAGGTTTACTACTTTAGAAAAAAAGCGAATTGTATAACTTGAAGGTTGAGCGTTTTTTAACTTGACATCTTCCAACTGAATTAGTCCAAATCTAAATGGTAAACTGCCAATCTCAATTAACGAGCTTACACGAATGTTAGGGTTAAAACTTCCATCGACATCAGAGTTATAATAGTGTTGAAATATTCTATTATTGGTATCACTTGCCGGAACTGTAAACGACTGCGAAAAATCACTGAACGTCTTTGAAATATCGTTTATATTTTGAACGCTTGAATTTAACTCAAAGTTTTCATCCTTGAATAAATCAACCTTTATAAAATTATCGGGGTTGTTTATATCTAATATGTATAGGTTAGTTCCTATCATTATTGTACGTTATTTATAATGTCAAATGAATATTTAAAGTTGAAAGAATATTGTATTAACTTGTCATTTAATTGCGTTTTATAAGCTACGGATTTACTCTCTAAATTAACCGGAAGTATCTCGCCATCTTCAATAAACCATTTCTTCTCTGACAATAGCATTTGCTTTACATTCTCATTTTCTTCTTCATTCAAGTAATCAGTATTACAAACGATTGCACTTCTTCCGTTTAAATTAAAGTTGCTATATTGGTGATCCGTTGTATTGTAAATCCCAAAGTTAGAAGTCAACCCTCTGTAATCTTCGCCATCAACTTCATCTGTTATTTTGTTTACTAACGTAAGGAAAAACGATTGTGGAAATCCGAACTTATTTATAAATACGCAGTTGATAACCGGATACCTACAACCATCTAAAACATCGTAAGTAATTGTGCGAGTTTCATCCTCGTAAACAAACTCACAAGTTATAACATCGCCATTATCGTAGTCTTTTAAATTTATGCTTTGAATGTACTCTGTATTCAAATCTAAATTTGCAGTTATAGTTATTGGAGTTCCATTTACTTCTAAAGAAGTTAATTCATCAGTTATAAAATACAACCTATTATCCTCATCTCTAAAATGCCTTTGATTGTTATTTGATATCAAAACCTTGCTTGATAGTTGTGGATTGAAACCCTCATTAAAATAGCCATAACCATACATCGCTAAAAGAGTTCCCTCAACTTGAAAAACTTGGTCGTTATTATCAAAACACAACGCATCATATTTTACCCAACATGTCGCATCGGGTTGCGTTGGTTGAACTCCTGCCAAAAGATAATTATCAATGCCAGGATTTGTATTCTCTTTTATCAAATGGTTAATGTCAAATGATATTGTGCTTTGGCCTAACTGAACAACCTGCTTTGATAGTTCATAATTTGGTAGTGTTGGCATTTCATTTACATCGCCACCATAAGCAAAGAATTCCATTGTAACCGTATCAAATAAAACGTTTGGAGTTATGCGTAAAGAATATGTGCTTCTTACTAAAGCATACGTTAATGGCAACTCAACATTGGTATTAATTATTTCATAAGTAATACCTGCCGTTCCGCTCCAACTTAAATTAATATTCCCTTCGCTTGAATCGTCAGGATCTACATCACAATGAATAGTATTTCCTGTTCTTGTAAAAGTAATATAATCGGGAACTGTAAAAGTTTGAAAATAGGTTAATAGGTTTACAGCAGTAGCGTTAACATCAGCTCCAATTAATATATCGGATGAATATACCGGAGTGGTTTTAAATACTCCACTAAAATAATTTGTTTGATATTCGCTAACCACATTTACAGAGAATAAAAAACTTACTCCGTTGGTGGGGTTAACATCTAATATTACATTAATTCTTTTTCCCATTATCTTCTAAACTATATTTTAAAAATGATTCAACATCTAATCCGTACGCCTCTAATATTGTGTCATCTAATCCTTTAAATCCAACTGCAAAGGCATCAGTAAAAAATAAACTTGGCCTTAATCCTGTGTTAAAAATTGACCTTCTAATATTAAAAAGCATTTGGGATCTACTTGCAAACTTGCCATTTGCTCTCGGTGCTATTCCTTTTCTAATTACCCAAGCATTAATAGCAGTTTTAAACATTCCTTTCGGAGCTGTTCCTGTTCCAAATTTATATGGACTGCTTGGTGCTTTACTACTTGACCTTGCACCCTTAACTCCCAAGTCTTGAAACGTTCCATAATCTTCCATTGAGAATGATAATTGAAAACTATTAGGACTTACTTTAAAATTGCCACTAATTGACTTCGATAAATTACCTGTAGCGTTTTTACCTTTACGCACTAAATTTGTACGAGCCTTTGAAACAACCTCATTAATAAATTGCTTCAATGCTATTTCGGTTTGCTTTTTAGGTACAGACATTAATCTCGTTGTTAGGAATTATCAACTCTAATTCAGTTCGCCACCCATCCAACAAGTTCATATCTTCAAATATGATAGGTGTTAAAGTAGGCATGTTATTTAGTTGTATTTTGTCAGCATTATTTTGAAGCCTCAACTTTGTAACCAATCTATTTAAAACAGCGTGGCAGGTGTTAAGATTATCCAACTCGTTATCATTTTGCAACCATTTATCGGTCACTATCTTTTTACTTATATTTCTCAAATCAACTACAGCAACCTCAAATGTGAATGATATAAATTGATTGTCAGCAGTTGAAGATGTGACTTGCAAATGTGCCAAAGGAAATATATTTTTTTTATTTATATCCATTCCTGACTTCAACCCATGAACAATAGTATGCACATTTATATCCTCTTCAAGTAACTCTTTTAATAGTTCAATCGTTAAATAAAATCCTCTCATTTGTTTTGCTTTTTAATCATTTCAGTTGCGCACTCTGCTTTTTCTTTTTCAAACTCCAATATCCTTAACGTTTTTGTAATTGGATATTCCAATATTTCTTCTTCTTCTTTGTGGTTCAATTCTGCTAAAGCTCTGATGCTAACATACCATCCCCATTTTGCATTAAATAGGCTCTCCCTTGTTTGCTCTTTTTCAAAATAGACATCGAATAATCCACCATGTACTTTTCGCAATCGTTCAGTAAATCGAAAAAAAAAGCACACGCACCCAAATAATACTCACTTGGCGCATCTTTAAATATTTCATTTGTTCCGGTATATGGAGCGATATCGTAAAATGGATCAGTTCTTTTAAACCAATTACGTTTATACTTTAAAACAGGGCGATATAATATCGACATCGCTTTGTAAAACGTTTCAGGCTTGGCCATATACATTTCCAAATCGATATATTCAGCAGTTGAAAGATTATCTAACTTTGGAATAAATCCGTAGTGAACACCTTTGTAAATGAATCTGCGATAAAAATTAGGATTGCTATTTAAAGCGTTTGTAACTATTTCAGTTATTTCTTGAAAGTCTTTTAACTGTAATACATTTGTGTTTTCAATCTCACAAAAGATTGATACTAAATCTTGATTAGTTTGCTCCGAGTTTTGAAACTCTACAAATTGATTTAGTGTGATATCCTGTAGCGATGTTGGTATGTTTAACTTCATACCAATATAACGACAAAAAAGTGTTTTGATTTTATCTAAAATCAGATATTGATTTACGAGAGTTACCGATTAAATCCCAAACAGCATATCCAAGCGCATCGAGTAAGTGATTGTAATCGTCAATAGGTGTTTGGCTTTTCTTATCATGCCAAACGTAATTATTTAACTCTTTTATTAGGTTCGAGCTTTCGCTGTCAACTATCAATTCGTAATCTTGCACCAGGGCAATACGTTCAATTATAGTTGGCTTTTTAATTCCTTTAATATTTAAACCCCTGCTTTTTAATTCTTGAATAAGTCTTGGCTCTGCGCTATCAGCTACAATTAAAGACCGATTGCAATAGCGCATATTTTCATGATAAATATCGCTTGTGGTTAGTGAGGCTTTGTATAAATATTCCTTTGCATAGATGCGTTTTTTAGATTTGTCTATTGATACTTTTATTAACGTTGTTGGATCAATACTAAATCCGAAATCCTGTCCAAATATTACCGTTCCTACTTCTTCAAAATTATCAATTCGCCAATTATTAAAAACAACTCCTTCCGCTTTGTTAAGCCATCCACCGAGTATTTGGTGTTTGTACTTTTGTGGATTTGTTTCTTTTATGCGCAGTATTTCATTTATAAAAGACTGATCCAAGTTATCGATATTATCCTCGTATGTGGTATGTATATACGTTACATCGTCTTTAATTCCATTGAAGCCTTCTTGAACTCCACGCTCCTCAAAGAACTTTTTATAAATCCAATGTTCTTTAGTGCTTGGGTTAAGAATTAGAATAACTCTATTTTGTTTACCCTTTTGCCGGATGGATAAATTGATTTTGTCAAAGGTGCTTTCGTCAGTTAGTTCTTCCGCTTCATCGAGTACCCATGTCGTAACTCCCTGGAGCGATTTAAGGTTTGCAGTTTGATCGCCTGATGATGTTCTTATGCCTTTAAATATTATTTCGCTATTTGATTGCTTGTTTTTTATTTCAGATTTTGTAACTTCAAATAATTCATTGAGCTGCATCAAATCGATCTTTTCTTGGAACTCCGGTATAATTGAAAGATGCGCACTTGTCATTGTCTGACGAGTGAATAATATTTTATGGCCTTGCTCAAATGATAAAAGGTTGGTAAATGTCCCTACGCCAAATGATTTACTTGAGCCTCGGCCACCTGTAACTATAAAGTAACGAGTATCATTCTCAAATAATGGTTTGTATTTATTATTGAGAGTTATCACTCTTTAAATTTAATAATATCTTTTAATTCGAAGTTATTAATATTTACGTTACTATTTTGGTCGATGGTTTGTTTAGGCAATCCATAGAAATATTTAAACCATAATTCAACCGCCCATTTTTCTCCGCTTTCTATTGCTTCGCCTAATACACTATGGGCCTTTTCCGAATAAGGACTTATATTTTCAATTAGCTTTTGATTATCCGATTTAGTAGACAATCTCCCATCATTTGGATTGATTGGTTTTGTCGAATGCCCACCGTTTAACTTTCGCTTATCCATAATTAATACAAATTAATTGATTAATTTTTTTACAATAGCTTCTTTAATTTCTTAATAAATGAGTTCCAAACTCCGGAGCAGTTAGTGCATGGATCAAATGGCTTCACTCGGTAGCATCTAAAATATATGCTTGATATTTTATTTTGCATTTCTTTATTTAGTTCAGATGGATTGGATGCAAACAACGTGCCTAAATATTCACGTTCATCATCTTCTAATTCCAATGCTCCAATCGGAAAAAGGTTATTGAGTTTTTCTTTTCTTTTTGTGCAGCCATCACATTCTTCAATTCCGATTGCTTCGGTTATGGATGCTATTATATCTCCCGCTCCTGTAATTTTTTTACGTCTTCCCATATTTGCTCTTTTGTTTTTTTTACTGTTTTCTGAATCACCAATAAATTTATGCCGGTTTGTCGAGATAGTTCTCGTTGGCTCATCTCTTGGGTTGTTACTATTAAAAGCTCACGTTCAAAAAAAGGTAATTGTTTGACTTTTTTTAATGTTATTTCTTTAATTTCGTCTAATTCAAAATCGTAAGTATCTGCGAAGATATTAAAATTATCAATTAGTTCAACTGTTTTTGTTTTTTTATCTTTTAATCTGTCAAGCCAAATTGATTTAATGGCAAAGTAAATATAAAAATCATTCACCTTTTTATCGTAGTTAGCAAATTTAAGATACATGTCCTGGACAATATCGTCAGCGGTATCATGACATTTACAAATGTGAAATGCCATCTTTCGCCAATCTTTATCTCGCTTTGCTAATTCTTCAAGCATTCATTAAATTTTTAATGACAATATTCTTTTTGATCTCCTCATATAATTCAGTATTAAACTCTAAAATATACTCGAAGCCATTTAGCATGATCCCCATTTGTTCAGCATCCAATACATAAATGCCAATCACATCTGCGATGACAAAATCGAAGTTCCTAAATTCAGGAGCTTCATCGTATTGGCTTATTAAAACTTTCGGCTGCTTCATAAAAACAAAGATATATAAAAAATAATTAGAAAAATGTTTGGTAGTTAATTATAAATAACTATATTTGCTTTTTAATTAATCATTTATACCAAACATTATGAAAACATTTTTAAGCAAACAGAAGTACCAAGTTTACGCAATAGGATTTATTGCAGTATATTTTTTAACCCGATTTTTATATTAATTATGAGTATCAGAGCAAAACAAAAATTCTATAACCAAGCTGTAATGCTTGGAATAGATTTGAAGGATTTGGATGTTGAGAAATTAGATTTTTCAGCACCTATGAAACACAAAAGCAGTTTTAAGAAACGTGCTAAAGAAGTAAAAGAATTATACAATTATCGTTTTCCGGTTTATGTAGAGCCTCGCAGTTTTGATTTTGGATTGTTTAACATTGAATTTAAAAGAAAATGACAGATCAAGAAAAAAAAGAATTGAACTTCGTATTAAACACCGGATTAAAATGCGCTATTGGAATAGCAGTATTATTTTTTATATTAATTATTTTATCATGAAGAATTTAATATTAGATTCGATAAAGGACTTTTGTAATGAGAATTACAATTGGTTCGATTACTATATCAACTCCAAAGGCTTTGAAATTTACGATAATGATTTTAATTGCATTGCTGTTGTAGATTTTGAAATTGAGGTTGAGGTGTATCGTAAGCCATGCACCGGCAATTATTTTAATCCACCTGAAACAGGAGAATGTGATTTTATACTTTTTGAAATAACAGTACAGGAAGTGTATAACTCAAAAGGCAAATTACTGCCTAATTATAAAGATAAACTACAAAACGAATTTGATAACGTAAAAGGTAAAGTGATATGACAGCAGTAGAATGGTTATGTAAACAATATCATTTAAAACAAGATATAGAGATAGTTAAACAAGCCAAAGAAATGGAAAAGCAACAGATAATTGAAGCTTATCATAGAGGTTATGCTAATGCAATATCTGTTCCTAATAAAGAATACAATCCCGAACAATACTACAACGAAACATTTATAAACAAATAAGATTATGTATAAAGAAGAAAAAATTATTAATGGAATTTTACATTACAGAACAAGTCCTAATGCAGAGTTTAAACCCTATACATTAGAAGGTTTTACTGGCATAGTTGGAATGTTAAAAGAAGAAATGCAGAAGCAACAAGAAGTAAATATTGAGGGCAAAGACCCTATAACTATTGAAGGTAAAGACCCTTTAACTATTGATTTTACTAATCCAAAAGGAGGAGCAAAATTAACAGTAGATTCATCAAGGATTAATTTTGGATATGAATCTATGCAAGGAACACTTGAAGAAGTTGCTGAAAGACTATATCCAGATTGTAGTAATGTATTAAGACAAATGGCTAAAGAAACTTTTATTAAAGGTGCTAAATGGCAACAAGAAAGAATGTATAGTGAGGAAGAAGTAATACAATTAGTTTCTGATTGGACTGATTACAGAATGTCTGAAGATACAAAAAGTAAAATAACATTCAAAAAATGGTTTGAACAATTTAAAATCAATAGAAAATGAAACAAACAGCAGTAGAATGGTTGGTAGAACAACTACAACAAAATAAGTTTATAACTGAATCTCAAATTCATTTAGCCAAAGAACTTGAAAAGCAACAGCAAGAAAATTTTGCAGCGTGGTGTATTAAAAAAAGAGTAGACTTCTTTGATGACACAGAAATTGGAGAAACATATACTATTGATGGATTTGTCAGCAGATATAAAATGAAAGAACTATTAGAAATGTATAGAAACACTACACATTGTGTAGTATAACGCAAACAAAATATGACAGCAGTAGAATGGTTATGTGAACAATATCATTTAAAACAAGATATAGAGATAGTTAAACAAGCCAAAGAAATGGAAAAGGATCAGATAATTGAAGCTTACGACAAAGGAGAGTTTAATTGTGGGATGAATGGAACAGCAGAAGAATATTATAACAAAACATTTAAGATATGAAAAAAGAAAAGAATTTAGGAGGAAGGCCTAAAGCATTTACAGATGATATTTGCGTTGTGCTACCGATGTCAGTTCCAAGCAAACAAAGAGATAATTTGCGTAAAAAATGGCTGAAAGATTTGGAGGAATTTAGAATTAAGAAAAAATAAATTTGTTTATTAATTATAAATAACTATCTTTGCTAAAGCATTGGTCAGAGTGCTAAACTGAAAACATAACTATTCCCTCTGACACTACATACTGACCTATGTTTTGAAAGAGGGATTTTTTATTTAAACTTTATGAAAACATTATTTGAAAATTTAAAAGAAGAACACAAATTGCAGTTGGAAGTAATGGCGGAACTATATCCAAATTCCCATGCAAGATTAGTAAAAACATTAGAAGATAATTATTTGTATTCTCTGATGACAATATCAGATGCATATACATTGATTTTGAACACGAGTAACAAAAGTTTTTCAGTAAACAACCTATCAGACCTTTTTTATGAGTAAAGATTTATTCCAAATGATGAGAGAGCAAGAAGTACAAACACAGAACTTTCTGCCAAACAAAAAAGAGATTCAGTTCTCTGCAACTACTTTTATAACCAATCTTATAGATGGTGGAGAAGTTGATAAGTACGAATTATTAGCACAGGCTAAAAGAATGCAAGAAGCCTTGGATGTAATTACAGCAAAAATTTTAGATGTAGTTCCCCAAGAGAATTTCGATGCCTTTGGACTTAAAGGAACATTCAGAAATGGTGGTGAAACCATAAACTACAAAGATGATTTTAAATGGTCTGAAATCAAAGAAAAATTATCAGAAAGGGAAATGCTCCTGAAGGTAGCTTTAAAGTCTAATTCAAGCATCTATGATGATGATGGGATTGAAGTAACACGAGTAAGCACATCACCACGCAAAGATACTTTAGCTATCAGTTGGTAATTAAGCAAAAAAACATTATATTAGCATATCATAATTAACAGCTCGAAGGTTTCACGAGCTTCTATTGAAACCACAAATAAATATAAAATTATGAGTAATCGCAAACAAGCCTTTGCACAACCGCAAAGCAATCCCGCAACAAAGTTTATCGAGTGGAAATCAAATGACAAGTGCTTTGAGTACTACGACAAAGAAGCTCAAAAGAAAGTACAAATCCCTTTACCATTTAAGTTTTTAGTTCTTGACGAATTGCATACTATTAAAGGTTGGAATGATGCCACAAGTAGCAGCATTTATTCCAATGAGGTTAAATTCATTTCAAAAGAAGAAATGACTGTTAAACCATTCAAAGGGAATGAAATTGCCAAAGGTCTTTACAAAGACATTAAAGAAAAAATTATTGCAGCCGGAGGCCATTATACAAGAAGCATTTATATTATGCTTGAAGATGGCACTTTGGCCAATATCCAACTAAAAGGAAGTGCCACGCAACAATGGGGTGATTTTACACAAAAGACTCGCTCCAGGTTAGCTGATGAGTGGATTATTGTTAAAGATACTAAAGATGGCAAAAAAGGAGCTGTTAAGTTCTCCATGCCAAACTTTGTATTTGAGAAGTCTTTAACGGATAAAGAATGTAATATGGCCGATGAGTGCTTTGACATATTGGAGGCATACCTTAAAACCTATTTAGTTAAACAGGATGTAAACGATATTGAGGTGGTTTTAAATGGTGACATAGCCAATGACTTTAATGAAACACAAGAAGCTGCGGAATTTGAAGATGAAATTCCGTTTTAATACAGGAAAAACAACAAAAAAACAGCATTCTAACAAAATGCTGTTTTACTTTTAAATTTGAAAATCAACAACTTATAAAATAAAAAACAGCAAAACAGCATTTTTTTAACTTTTTTGACAAAAAAATATTTTTTTATATGCTTTTTAAATATATATATAAGATATAGGCTTTTTTCAGTGTTTTGGTGTATTGAAAACTTAAATGATTGATAATCAATGATAGGTTTTTTTTAGTTGCTGTTTTTTTATTATATTTGCTGTATTATTAATTAATTTATTTAAACTATGAAGTTATTTATTACGAATAAGGATGTATTTGACAACGACTTTCCAAGTCAAGAAAGTCAAAAAATTGTTCACAAGACTGCATATAATATTTTATTGCAATCTTTAGGTCTTAAAAATGGTATTCCAAAACAAATTCGATTTGATTACGATTTTTGGTTCATTGAATTTAATTTTACAAATTGTGTAAATGGTGTTTATTTTTATACTTACGAAAGATGGTAACAGTATTTTCAAAAATTACCGACACAGAAAATCCATTTTACAAAGAAATTGACGAGGTGTTAAATTCTTTTAAGGATGGTTCTAATGCTAAAAAAATAGAAGCTATTAGAAACGAAACCGATAAAGAAAAACGTAACATGGCTAAATCAAAATTAGTATCTGTTTGTTTTAGCGGTGAGTTTTCAAGACGAGCTGCAAAAAATATAATCAATCATTCCGGCTTTGCTTGTTTAGACTTTGACGATGTTGATGATGCTGTTTGTTTGCGTGATAGCTTACAGGACAATGAATACATTTACTCTGCATTTATTAGTCCTTCAGGTAATGGAGTCAAAGCTCTTGTAAAAGTGCCTAAAGATATTGCTAATTATAAAAAATATTATGAGGCAATATGTGAAACATTTGACTCTAAATTAGACACAAAGACAAAAGACATTTCAAGAGTTTGTTATGAGTCTTATGATCCAAACTTATTTATAAATCATAACTCAAAAGAATGGGTGTTGATGCAAGAATTTACAGAGGTAACTCGCAAAAATAACTATCCAACATACTTTCAAATAACTGATACAAATAAAAAGGTTGATGTAATTGTTAAGTGGTTCAATAAAAAGTTTACTTTAAATGCCGGAGAGAGAAATAATAATCTTTTCAAATTAGCTTGTGGTTTAAATCGTGCAGGTTTGCCAAATGATGAGGCAATTCAAATGTTTAAAAGTTATTATTCTGCTGGTTTAACCGATAGCGAATTAGAATTGATAATAAAAAGTGCTTACAAAAACACAAGTGAATTTGACAGTCTTACATTAGTTGACGATAATAAAGTGAGGGAGGCACAAGAAGTGCTAAAAAAGGGAGTTCAAAAAGCCAAGAAACAATTTCGCAAAGAAGGATTAACAGATGGCGATATTGAGGAATTGGTTGACTTTGATTTTGAAGATGATTTTTTAATATTTTGGGATACCGATAAAAATGGTAAATTATCATTAAACGATTACAAGTTTAAATTATTTTTAGAGAATCGAGGCTTTTACAAAGTACAATTAAATGAACAGGAATTTACATTTGTTAAGGTTTACAATAATATTATAAACGAGGTTAACGAAATTCACATCAAAGACTTTGTTTTGAATCACGTTGTTGAAATTGATATGAGCGTTTACAATTTCTTTGCCAAATCAACAACTCGATTTTCAGAAAGTTATTTAAACCAATTAGCCACTAAAGATTTGGCAATGATAAGAGATAATGAAAATGAAAGCTATTTGTTTTTTTTGAATGGAGTGCTTAAAATTACAAAAGACAGCAAAGAATTAATTGATTATATTAATATTGGTGGCTTTGTTTGGCAAAAAAATATCATCCCACATAATTATAATGAAATCAATCTAACTTCAGATTTTGAAAAGTTTATTTTTAACGTTTCTAATAATGATACAAATCGTAAATTGGTAATTGAAACATCATTAGGATATCTTTTAAACAACTATAAAAAGCAAGATGAGGGTTTGGCTATTATTTTCTATGATGAAACCTTAAATGATAATCCAAGTGGCCGAACCGGTAAAACACTTATCTCAAAAGCATTGAGCCAATGCAGAAAATTGGTAACTTTAAATGGTAAGGAATTTAATAACAAAGGACAATTTCCTTATCAAACAATTAACTTGGATGATAACATCATTTGCTTTGATGATATGGAGCGCAGTTTTAAATTTGAAACTTTGTTTAGTATTATAACCGGAAATTTAACTTTAAACAAAAAGAACTTACAGCCGATTGAGATACCATTTTCAAAAAGTCCTAAAATTATGTTTACATCAAACTATATTTTATCCGGTGTTGGAGATAGCCACGATGCACGAAAAATAGAGATTGAATTATACAGGCATTATTCCAAAACTTATAAACCAATTAATGAGTTTGGTAAATTATTTTTTAGCCAATGGGAAAAAAAGGAATGGGATTCATTTTTTAATTATATGATAGGTAACATTCAGAAATATTTTAATAATGGCCTTTTATTTTCTGAATTGAAAACAGGTAAAACTAAAAAGATTATCGCCAATACTTGTGAGGATTTCTTTGACTTTTGCGAAAATGAGTTCTTATGGCAAGAAAATCATTTTTATGCTACTAAAGAAATAATGAGTGCTTATAATGATGGCCATAGGGAAGTTCCAAGGTCAATGAACGTAAGTTGGTTTGGTCGTTGGTTAGGCACTTATTTTGATTTTAAACAATGGAAGCGTGAAGATAGCACCAATGGTGGTATTAGAAAGTTTGCAGTATCAGGATTTGAAAGTAAAGAAATAGAAAATGACGATATACCATTTTAAATTATGGAATTAAGGAACTATCAAACAAGACTTTCAAAAGAAGCTGCTGAAATACTGCAACGTAAAAAGATTGTTTACCTGGCGATGGAAGTTAGAACCGGTAAAACAATTACAGCTCTGCAAACTGCTGAAAATTATGGTGCTAAAAATGTCTTATTTTTAACCAAATTAAAAGCCTTTAGTTCTGTTCAATCGGATTATGATAATATTAATTTTACTTTTAAGTTAACTATTGCCAACGATGAAAGTTTGCATAAGGTAACAGGAGAGTTTGATTTAATCATTCACGATGAACATCACCGATTTGGTGCATTTCCAAAGCCAAACACCACAGCCAAGCTATTTAAAAAAATGTACGGAAATTTGCCGATGATATTCTTATCAGGAACTCCAACTGCTGAAAGTTACAGCCAATGGTATCATCAGTTTTGGGTGAGCGATTACAGTCCATTTACGCAACCAACTTTCTACAAATGGGCAAATGATTATGTGAATGTAAAAGTGAAGCATTTAGGCCATGGCAAAGTAAATGATTATACAGATGCAAGGAAAAAAGACTTTTGGCATTTAATAAGATATTACATTTTAACTTTTACACAAGTTGAAGCGGGATTTAGCACTCAAGTAAATGAGAATGTACTCTATTGCGACATGGATGCCATTACTTATAAGATAATTGAAAAGCTAAAAAAAGATTTAGTAGTTCAAAATAAAGAAGGTCAATTGATATTAGCTGATACTTCGGTAAAATTACAGCAAAAACTTCATCAACTCTATTCCGGCACTTGCAAATTTGAGGATGGCACGAGCAAAGTGATTGATTTGAGTAAGGCAATGTTTATCGATAATCATTTTAAAGGTCAAAAGATTGCTATATTCTACAAATTTGTCGAGGAGTTTAACGCACTCAAAAATATATTTGGTAATAGATTGACAAACGATTTAGAAGAGTTTAACACAACCGATAAAAATATCGCATTGCAAATAGTAAGTGGCCGGGAAGGTATTAGTTTGGCAAAGGCAAAGTATTTGGTTTACTACAATATTGATTTTAGTGCTGTAAGTTATTGGCAGTCCAGGGATCGTTTAACCACAATGGACAGAAAAGTCAATGATGTTTATTGGATATTTAGCAAAGATGGAATTGAAAGCAAAATTTACGCATCAGTAATTAAGAAAAAAGACTATAACAATGAAACATTTAAACGAGATTTCGGAATCAAAAAGGCAGAGCAAAATAATCAACCAACTCACAAAAGAGGGATGGCTTTGCGTTAAACTAATAAAAACAAATAAGAACGGCATACCGGATTTGATGTGTCTAAAAGATGGCATAACAATGTTCATTGAAGTTAAAAGGCCGAATGGAAAATTGAGTGAATTGCAAAAAATAAGAATTAAGCAATTAAAAGATTTAGGATTTGATTGTAAAATTTGGGTTGATTATGATGTAAATTATAATTAATTGTTTATATTTGCCAATGTAGAGTCGTAGCTACATTTAAAAATTTGTTTAATTCCCGCATTGATAAAGACTACGACCTTTTGATTTGCGGGTTTTTAATTTAAAAAATATGAATACATTATCAGTACAGGGATTTAAAATCGACATTAACCACTTTGATACGCAAATATCAAAAAGTGGCAGACCATTTAGGTTGAGTGGTGTTGAAATAGTAAGAACCAAACCGGCACAATGGGTGAATAAAATATTACTGCATGGCACGATTTACAGTTTTAGGTATTTAGACAAAGATGAGTTCTTTGCTTTTGAGTTTGATCCGTTTAACAATTTTATTTCAAAAATATGATTTACACAATTAAAAATATAGCAGAGTTTTGCGATGTAGATTATGGATTTATAAATAGGATAATTGACTCCAATGAGTTGAGACCTAAACTAATATACGGAAACAAAAAAAAGGGATATAGCTTTTATCAGTTATTTATCATTCAGGCTTTTTTAGAACAACTATCTCAAAACAATTTACATTTCGATTTTGAGAATGAAGAAATATATATTATTAACGAAAGCAAACTTAATTATTATGAATGTAGTATCACTATTTAACGGAATGAATACAGGTCGCCAAGCATTAGAAAATGTTGGTATTAAAGTAAACAAATACTATTCGAGTGAAATAAAGCCTTATGCAATAGAATTAACACAACACCATTTTCCCGACACTATTCAAGTTGGTGATGTAACCAAATGGAGAGATTGGGATATTGATTGGAAAACTATTGATTTAGTTTTATCAGGTTCACCTTGTCAAGATTTAAGTGCTGCAGGAAAACGTGCAGGAATTAACGGAAGTAGAAGTAGTTTGTTTTTTACTTTTGTTGAAATATTAGAACATATAAAATCACTTAATCCTAAAGTATTATTTCTTCAAGAGAATGTAGGAAGTGCATCAAAGTTGGATGTTGGAATTATGTCAAGAGCTTTAGGAGTTTATCCAGTTCGTATAAATTCAAGTTTAGTTACTGCACAATTAAGAGACCGATACTATTGGAGTAATATAAGAACAAAGGAAACAATGTTTGATGTAGTTACAGATATACCACAACCTAAAGATAGAGATATAATGTTTAAAGATATTATTACAAATGGTTATGTTGAAAGAGTAAAATCAACTGCATTACTTGAAGGATATATTTCTAAAAATACTTTTAAAGATGAAAATT
>CANLAV010000017.1 GCA_947487905.1 Bacteroidota bacterium
TAAAAGTAACGTGTGTGTTTAAACTAAAAATAGTTTTTCTGAAAAAAGCTAAAAACAACATCATAAGGCCTAATATGAGCGTACTTGTTAAAAGCTTCCCAATCCATGTAGATATTGAATATGAATTTGATGTCATTTCCAGTTCTAATTTATAATTTTTTAAAACATCAAATTGGTAATCGGTTATAATATCATTTTTATAGAGTAGTACGGTCCCTTTTTTAATTTTGTTGTTGTAGATATTACGTTGTTCTTTTTCTATCAAGGATATCTCACTATTTAATTGCGAATTAAATTCAATATTCGAAGGCATAGAAGAAATTATTTTTTCAATCTCTCCTCCAGTGTTAGAATTGTTTGATATAAGTCTTGTTATTTTCTCTGAATCAACGATTGATAATGTTGGATAAAGTTTAGCTTCGTTGTTAAAAACGATAAATATAGAGTCATAACTTAAGAGAGGTGTTTTATCTGCTAAGTAATAACCATAATTGTAAATACTATCAATAATTTTTTTTGAATTATTTTTAAAAAATCCAACTGTTTCCAATTGTTTAAATAATTGTATAGTGTTTATTTTTTTTTCAGAATAATAAATGGGCTCGTTTTCACTGCTTAAAGTATTTAATTGCAACTCGGAGTTCTTTTTCCTGACTAAAAAATCTATGTTTGAAATTAAATTTTCACTTTTCCATACATCGCCAATTTTTAAAAATTTAAAAGATTGATTTATATCTGTAGGCAATAATAGAGTGCAGATGAAAACAGAAAAAACAAACACAATACCTTTATACCATAAAGCATGCTTGTCTCTTATTCTTGTGAAAATAGAATTCATATTACAAAATAACGTTTTATTTTACACACTTGGTAAAGCACATTAAGGGATTATGAACACCATTTTTTTAATTTATTATTTTAAAATAGTAACATGTCCAACGTGCGATTCTTTTTGGGACGTTTCAAGATTTTTAAATTCGCATTTCCAAACATATACATCAATAGAACACTCTTTACCTTTAAAAGTTCCGTCCCAGCCAGCTTCTGTGTCGTTTGTTTTGTAAATTTGTTGCCCCCAACGATTATAAATCAAAAATGAATATTCGCTAACACCAATTACTTTAGGTTTAAATAAATCATTCAATCCATCAGTATTTCCAGGTGTAAATGAATTTGGAATCCAAAAACGAAATTCGGGATTAATTCGTATTAATAAGCTAACAGAGTTTTTGCAACCAAGATTATTGGTTACTGTTTGAATAACATTAAAATCTCCCCAATTACTATATGTGTGATTTGGATTTATTAAGGTTGAACTATTTCCATCCGCAAAGTTGTAATACCACGACACGATGGATGGGTCTGACGTTGTATTTGTAAATGCAATATCAGGATTAAATATCGATGTGACGGTTGGTGTTGCTATGAAGCCTGCTATAGGACTAGGCGAAACGGTTATGCTGTTTACAGAAGAAACCTGACTTGTATCAATGCAATTTTGTGTTGTTATTAATGTTAAAGAAACACTATACACACCTGAAGGAGAAAACGTATGAGTAGGATTTTGTAAAGTTGAAGTTGTGCCATCACTAAATAACCACGTAAAATTCATACTTGAAGATGCAGTACTCGTGTTTGGAAACGAAATAGTTAATGGGTCGCAGCCATTAGCGATAAATACACCAATACCTGCTTGTGGATTTTGATATACATTTAAAGTATTTGTTGTTGAGGCAATACAACCATTTTCTGAAACGGTGAAGTTAACAGAATAAGTTCCGGGAGTATTAAACGTAACATTATTTACTGTTAGGGTAGTTGCAGAAGACGGTGTTGCGTTTGATCCAAAATTCCAGGAAAAAGTACCAGATCCTTGAAACGCTCCTCCGCCAATAAAATCAAATGAATTTCCTGTAAAACATTGACTTGTTGGCGATAAAAAATTTGGCGATAACAGTGGATTTATGATAAAAACTTCGGTAGTTGTATCAGAGCATGCTGAGCCAGGATTGGCAATTAACGTGACAGTATATGTGCCTTGATTATTAAATGTGTATGTTGGATTAAATGCTGTTGACGTATCTGTTGTCACTAATGGATCTCCGAAGTCCCATAAATAAGTTGTTCCATTATAACTATTGTTTGCGTAACTAATTGTGAATCCATCACAAAACCCACTAACACCAGGTGTTGTTGAAACTTGAGAAACGATATCAGCTACCACCACTGCAGGACAATTAATAACATTAAATTGAAAGTCGCGATGATGGGTCCCAATCAATGCACCAGCTCTGTATTCGCTCACACATACACCAACTACCCATTGACCTAGCATATTAGGTACACCATTTAAAAACCCAGTTGTATTATTTATATTGATTGCAGGGCTTGATGATAATGGGTAACTCGATGAATATGGTGGTAAAAACGGTACAGATAAATAAGGCGGAGGAGGAGCAACAGAAGGGCATGCAGGCGGCGGACTTACACAAGCACCACCAAATCCAGCTGCGGGTGGCGGACTTGTAATGATTGCACAACAAGGGTCTAATCCATTAAATGGCGTACATAATGAATAGACCAAAGAATCTCCATCAGGGTCAGTGGCGATATGATTAAAGGAAATAGGAATATTTGCGCAAATGTAAATGGGAGGTCGGTTACTAAAACGAGGACTGCTATTATTTGCAACCACTTCCGAACCAGGGATATGCTCAAAATAAGTTGTTCCAATCGAACCTGGATTTATTAGATTTAAAATTGTACTATTTCGGCAGCAACGTTGATATACAATATAATATCCACCAACTATTGGCGGTAAATTAACCATGCCTTCATATATACCTTCTTCTGCGCAAGCTACTCCTGAAGAACTTGGTGCACAAGGACTGTTATTACTTGGGGGAACACTAGTACTTGAAAGTAATGGTAAATTTAAAGTAGTAATAACATTATTGCTAGCATCATAAATCGTGATAAAGGCGGGATTATCAAGGGGAGGAATTCCATTGATACAATCTCTATAAACTTTCATATGAATTTTATAATTATTACCACTCAGTTTATCGTAATAAATTTCACCCCCAACAATATGGGTGGATGACCCTATTTTAGAAATTAGGATTAAAAAAAACAGGATATGTATTTTAAAATTTGGGATGATAATTAATTTTTAAAGAGTTGAAAAAATCCATTTAATTTTCTTCCATCTGATACATTTAAAATATAAAAATATGTTCCGCTCGCTTCTTCAGGCTTCCAATCATTTTTATAATCATCATTACTATATATTTTATTTCCCCATCTATTGAAGACTATTAATGATGATCCTGGGAAATTTAAAATGCCATTTATTTTAAAAGTATCGTTGATATTATCTCCATTTGCGGTAACAACGTTTGGAACTGTAATGTTGCAATCAATAGAATTAATGATGATGCTAATCGTATTCGTATTATTACATTGGTCGGTTACTGTAATTGTGTAAGTATTACTGTTAGGTAAAAGCGATTGCGTAAAAAAATAGGAGGTATTTATTGTGTCAAAAGGAGTTATGCCCGACGCAGGAATGTTCCAATTGATTGTATAGTTTGGTTTTCCGCCATTAATATCTAAAGTTATTTTCTTTATTGAATCTAAACAAAAACTATTAAATGGATTAGCGCTCAATATTGGCAAGGTTGAAGGCGTTACATTGATTACTTTTGTAATGAATTTATTGCAAATATCATTAACTTGAATAGTGAAGGTACTAGGTGAAGTTATCACCCCAATATTAAAGTTAGACGTAAATGTTGGGGGATTTGTCCAGGTAAAAGTATAAGAAGAAAACCCAAAACTTGCATTTGCATTTAATAAGGTTGTTGCGCCATTACAAACGATAGTATCTTTTGCTCCAATAACGATTGGTTTATAATCATTAATATAAAACTTAAACTTTACAGATGTGCTAATCGCGCATGAGGATAACGATGTGGTATAACTCGTAAGTGTAAAAACAATAGTGTCTGTTGTTTCAGTTATATTATCTTGTAATGCTTTTAAATTACATATTTTTAGTGTGTCTTGGCCAATGGCAAAATTTAATTGAGTTGGCCATGTGAAGCTTGGATTACCAATTTGAATATAATCTGAATTTAAAATGGCATTGCCAGTAACCTGGAGTTTAAATGAATCTTTTTGCGCAGTATTCGATGTTCTAACAAAGTAGACACAATTACTGTTACAATCCTCAACCATCACACTATCCGTAAAGCTTGCATTCGAATTTGATGATGACACCGAAATCGGAGGAGCGCTGCTAAAAGAGCCAGCTTCTAAAAATACACCAGAATCAAATACATTGTCAGATGCATCAGCTATGGCTATTTTTATATGATAGGTCTCACCACAAATCACTTTATGTTTGGCGGTAAGTACGGTTGTTAATCCATCATAAACGCAATCGATTGTTCCACTGATATTATCTCTGTAATATGTGCAATTTACGCAAGGCCCGGTTGATACACCCATTGAATTACCATTATTAACAGTGTTAATAGTAATTGGGATTGTCGTTCCTGGAACTAATGCGATATTCGTTGCTGCTAATGGAGTTGAAACGCCACTTAGTATGAAAGCAAACGCATCATTTATTGAGTTGACATAATCGTTATATTCTTCTGAACCAAAAACGTATCTGAATTTAACGGTATCAGATTGTGGCACAAAGTCGAATTCAAGAACTGCTGCATCATTTGTACCAATACCTGAAAGTGCTGTTAAACTGACATCGCCAGGCTGATTTTGATCAACGCTTTGAAATAAGGAACTTGGCCCTGCTGGACCTAACTCTCCTGCAACGGTTCCATTTGAACCACAAGTTAAATAGACTCCTTTTTTTAGACCTAAATTAGTTGATGTAGGCGCTGTAAAACTTGCAATCATTCGAGGCAATCCTGTATACGTAATTCCGCTTGCTGTAACGCCAGGCCCAAGTAGAACGTTGGTAACATACTGAGCCACACTCATCGTTGATGTTGTAATTTGTGCATTGGTTATAAAACCAATACTTAAAGAGGTAATAAAAAGTAATGACTTAACGTTCTTCATTCCCAAATCAAAATTAAAGCTGTTTTAAACAAATTTAACTTATTAAATCTATTTTTTCAATTTTTTAATACATTCAAAATGAACCTTAAATAAATATCCTAAATTAGTACCCATTAAAATGAACATGATATGGAACACACTCAAATAACAACGTACATTAATTCAAATAAAGAAAGATTCTTAAATGAACTTTTAGATTTATTAAAAATACCATCCATTAGTGCTAAGCCCGAGCATAAGTCGGATATGGACAAGACAGCTGAAGCTGTGAAACAACGATTAATCGAGGCCGGCGCTGATAAAGTTGAGATTTGTCAAACAAAAGGATATCCTGTTGTTTATGGTGAAAAAATGATTGATGCATCTAAACCAACTGTGGTTGTTTATGGTCATTACGACGTGCAGCCAGCTGATCCCTTGAATTTATGGGATTCGCCTCCTTTTGAACCAGTCATCAAAAAAACAGACATTCATCCCGAAGGTGCTATTTTTGCTCGTGGAAGTTGCGATGATAAAGGACAAATGTATATGCATGTAAAAGCATTTGAAACCATGATGAAAACAAATACTTTACCTTGTAATGTTAAGTTTATGATTGAAGGCGAAGAAGAAGTTGGCTCAACAAATTTAGGGCCTTGGATCATTGCTAATAAAGAACGATTAAATGGTGATATTATTTTAATATCCGATACATCAATTATTGCCAATGATATTCCAAGCATAGATTCTGGATTAAGAGGCTTAGCTTATATGGAGGTTGAAGTTACTGGACCTAACAGAGATTTACATAGCGGTGTTTATGGTGGAGCTGTTGCTAATCCTATTAATATTTTATGTAAAATGATTGCCGCTTGTCATGATGAAAATAATCACATTACCATCCCTGCATTTTATGATGATGTTTTAGATTATAGTGATGAAGATCGAGCTGAAATGGCCAAAGCACCATTTGATTTAACTGAATTTAAAAAAGATTTGGCTATTGCTGAAGATAGAGGTGAAAAAGGATATTCAACAAATGAACGAACAGGGATTCGTCCAACATTAGATGTAAATGGCATTTGGGGAGGTTATACAGGTGATGGCGCAAAAACTGTTTTGCCATCAAAAGCATTTGCGAAAATATCTATGCGCTTAGTACCGAATCAAAATTCACACAACATTAGTGAAATTTTTACACAGTTTTTTGAAAGCATCGCGCCAAAATCTGTTACAGTAAAAGTGACAGCTCACCATGGTGGCGAGCCAGTATTAGTGCCTACTAATTCAAAAGGATATTTAGCGGCGAGTAAAGCCATGGAAGAAACATATGGTAAAAAACCAGTGCCAACTCGCAGCGGAGGAAGTATACCAATTGTTGCTTTATTTAAAAAAGAGCTGGGCTTGGATAGTATATTATTTGGCTTCGGTTTAGACAGTGATGGATTGCATTCTCCTAATGAACATTATGGTTTGTTTAACTATTACAAAGGCATTGAAACAATTCCATTATTTTACAAATACTTCACAGAGAAATAAATTTGTAATTGAATAATTCTAAAAAAACAATTTCTATAATTGGTGGCGGTTCTTCTGCTTTGATGTTCGCTTGTTGCATTGATACAAAAAAGTATGATGTGACTTTGTTTGAAAAAAACAAAACACTTGGTAGGAAATTTTTAGTTGCGGGAGACGGAGGATTAAACTTAACGCATTCTGAAAGTAGTGCGCAGTTATCAAACCGTTATGTTCCCAAAGATTTTATATTACCTGCTTTAGAACAATTTTCTAATCGTGATTTTATCAATTGGCTAAATAGTATTGGTGTGGAAACGTTTGTTGGAACAAGTAAACGTGTTTTCCCAAAAAAAGGGATGAAGCCAATAGACGTTTTATCATTAATTATTGATAAAATAAAACAAAACAACGTAGAAATAAAAACAGAATTCACATGGAAAGGTTTTGAAGGCCATGATTTGATTTTCGAGAACGAAAACCAAAAACGCATTGTAAAATCAGATATAACGGTATATGCTTTGGGGGGGAAAAGTTGGAAAATTACCGGTAGTGCAGGTGATTGGCTTCATTTTTTTTCTGAGAAAGGAATTTTAATTAACTCATTTTACCCTTCCAATTGTGCTTACAAAATAAATTGGCCAGAATCTATAGTAAAACAAATATCTGGCAAGCCATTAAAAAACTGTGTGTTTACTTGCGATGATAAATCTATTAAAGGAGAAGTTGTACTTACAGAATTTGGAATAGAAGGTAGTGGCGTATACCCTCTTAGTCCGCAAATTAGAAAACAAATTATAGAAAATAAACAAGCAACTATTTTTATTGATTTTAAACCTGATTTAAGAAAGGAAGAATTAATAACACGATTTACTGATCATAGTAATTTTTCCATCAAAGACATTTTAGAAAAAAAAATAAAATTATCTCAAGTTCAAATTGCCCTTATAAAAAGTATAACAACAAAAGAGGACTATTTAAATTCGGAAGTCTTGAGTCAGTTAATCAAAACATTTCCATTAGAGTTGGTTGATTTTTCAGACATTGACGAAGCGATATCAACGGTTGGGGGTATTTCTTTAGATGAAGTTAGCACAACTTTTGAATTACATAAATTACGTCATCATTATTGTATTGGCGAAATGCTCGATTTTGATGCGCCAACGGGAGGCTATTTATTACAAGCAAGTTTTAGCATGGGCAATTTTGTTGCAACTAAATTAAATGAGTTGAATCAGTAATTAAGTCGCAATCGAATAATTGAGAAAAATGTTTTTTTAATTTTTGTTTTACTTCATTTAAATCAACATCATGGCCTAATTCTTTATTAAGACTCGTTACCGCTTTATCTTGTATGCCACAAGGTATGATATTTTTAAAGTAATCTAAATTTGAATTTACGTTAAATCCCCAACCATGCATTGTTACCCAACGACTGCAACGAACGCCCATTGCGCAGATTTTACGAGCTTTAAAAACATTGTCTTCATCTAACCAAACACCAGTTTCACCTTTACTTCTTCCTGCTTTTATTCCGTATTCATCTAAGGTTAGAATAATCGTCTCTTCTAATAAGCGCAAGTACTTATGAATGTCAGAAAAAAAATAATCTAAATCTAGAATGGGGTACCCTACTAGTTGCCCTGGACCATGGTAAGTAATATCTCCACCTCGATTTATTTTGTAATAAGTTGCTTTTTTTTCTTCGAGTTGAATTTCATTTATTAATAAATGATTTACATTCCCACTTTTACCAAGTGTGTATACGTTAGGATGTTCAACAAATAGTAAATGGTTTTTTGTTGGAATTTGCAAATGGGATTGAGTATTTCTATTTGCAATTTTTAGTGCAACTGTTTCATTGAATAATGTTTCTTGATAATCCCAGCATTCCTTATAATCCATAAGGTTGAGGTCTTTAAATAAAACAATTGGTTTCACGTTTATTTAAACTTTAGCTAACTCATTTTTTAAGTTGGTAATCACGTCAACTTCAATTGGATCAACACCTCTTAAATCAGCAATGTCACATGAAATCCAATCTCCAATATGAATTAAATATAAATATTGTTCGAGTTTAGAATTTCCTTTCGCTATGATGTCAGTTACTGAGGAACTATACTTGCTAAATAATGTTTTGCAAATTTCATAGCGTTTAATTGTTCTTTCAAAATCATAATAAGTTCTAAACGTGATAACTGCTAAGTTTTCATTTTTAGTTGTCCACCCAACTAGTTCATTGTGATTCATCTCTGGCAAGGTATGATGCCAGCACAACATTTTACTATTTTCATTTATTTGCTGTCTAAATCTTACTGCAACTCCTTCACAAGTTCCTAATGAATAGATTACTGTAAGTTTATCTTTTAGTAATTTGGCAATGATCAGGGATTCGCTTTTAATAAACTCTTTCTCTGTATTTAACAAGGCAATTGAGTTTGAAACTTGTTCTAATAAATTAGTTTTAGTAAATCCATTAAATTGAATGATTTTTAGTAATTGTACTAAAGAATATCCTATGCACGATCTAGGAGGATTTCCTCCCGGAATGATGATAGTGTCGAAATTATTTTCATCTGCTAATTCCTTTATTTTACCACCACTCGTGATGCAAATAACTTGAGCCTGCTTAGCAATAGCTTGTTTCATAGCTGATACAGTTTCCTCTGTATTGCCACTATATGAAGAAATAATAACGAGTGTATTTTTATTTACAAAGTTTGGTAAAAAATAATCTTTATTTACTAATATAGGAATAGCACATTCATCTTGAATTAATTCCGATAGAATAGTTCCGCCAATGCCCGACCCACCTAAGCCAGTAATTATGATGTTTTGGACATTACTTTTTAAATTAAGTTTTGCATCATTGGCAATACCTAAAGCTTCTTCCAGTTGTAAAGGAAACCCTTCTACTAATGTTTTCATATTAAAAATTACAATAACGCGAAAGTAAGCAAAAATAGTGAAGTTATAATCTTTTTTTGGGGGTTAAATTTCCTCGTATTGTTTGATTTTTTTTACCCATTCTATTGGAATAGGTATGGTTTCCTTGCTATTGTAATTAAGGCAAACTAGAGCACTTTTACCATAAGCAACGATTATTTCCTCACTATTGCTAGTTTTTACAATGAGGTTTTCCATATCGAAACTTTTATTGCCCAATTTAGACACTTTCGTATAGCACGAAATGGTATCTTCTAAAAAAATAGGATATTTATAGGTTATCTCGGTATGAGCTAAAATTAAACCGGTTGCTTTCCAGTTGGTTTCATCCATAAAAACAGCTTTGAAATAATTTACCCTAGATGTTTCAAAATAAGTTATGTGGTTAGCATTATTAACATGACCCAATTGATCAATGTCTTTGAATCTAATCTGAATGTCTGTTTTATGTTTGAAAGACATTATTAGGTCTTCAGTGATGATTAGCATTTATATTTCGCGATTAAGTAAATGAAAGGCGAATTGTTTCAGCATATTTTTTTTCTCTTCATTTACGTTTATTTCATGAAGATGTTTGAGAGCTATTGTTGTGTAAGCATTTGCTTCAGCAGTAGCAATTTCTTTTATATTTAAATCATTATATATTGTTGTAATCGCACTAACTTTTTCTACCATATCAGTAGATAGGAGAAGGTGAGTTATTGATTCTTTCTGATTTTGCGTTGCTAGTTCAATTGCTTTTAAAAGAAGAAATGTTTTTTTGTTTGAAATAATATCACCACCAACTTGTTTTCCAAATTTATCATCTGTTGCATAAACATCTAAGACATCATCTAAAATCTGAAAGGCAATACCAATGTTTTTACCAAATTCATAAACATGATGTTGATTTAAATCATTTGCATTAGCGCAAATAGCACCCATTTGTAAGCTACAACCTAATAGCACAGCAGTTTTAAAAGTTATCATATGTATGTATTCTTCCACGCTAACTGTTTGTTGCGTTTCAAAATTCATATCGTATTGTTGGCCTTCACAAACTTCCAAAGCTGTTTTTGAAAATAACTTTAGTAAGTTATGTATGTGAACAGGATTTGATTTACATAGTTCGTCAAATGCCTTAACCATCATTCCATCACCACTTAAAATGGCAATATCAGTATTCCACTTTTCGTGAACAGTTGTATTTCCTCTTCTTAAAGGCGCCTTATCTAAAATATCATCATGGATGAGAGAAAAGTTATGAAACAATTCAACTGCTAACGCAGATTGTGTAGCGTGTTCAGGATTTACATCAAATAAATCGCAACCAACTAAGGTTAGTAGTGGCCGAATACGTTTTCCTCCTAAGCCAATGATATAGGCCATTGGCTCATACATTTGCATCGGACTTGTCGAACTTAATTTTTTTTGTTCGACATCAATGGCTTGTGTTAAAATATTAAATAATGATTTATAATCTTGCACGTTAAATTATTTGGCTTCTGCCATTTTTAATAAATAGTTACCATACCCACTTTTTGTAAGTGGTGATGCTATTTTTATTAATTGTTCTTTTGAAATAAAATTCATTTTGTATGCTATTTCTTCAATGCACCCAATTTTAAGACCTTGGCGTTCTTCGATGACTTGAACAAATTGCCCTGCCTGCATTAAAGAAGCAAATGTTCCAGTATCTAACCAAGCAGTTCCTCTATCTAATATGGAAACTTTGAGTTGTTTGCGTTTTAAATATTCCTTATTTACATCTGTGATTTCATATTCTCCACGAGGAGATGGTTTTAAATTTTTAGCAATTTCAACTACTGTATTATCGTAAAAATATAAACCTGGAACTGCGTAATTTGATTTTGGTTCAAGTGGTTTTTCTTCTATTGAAAGCACGTTGAAATCAGTATCAAAATCCACTACACCATATCGTTCAGGATCACTTACGTGATAAGCAAAAACAACACCGCCCTCAGGATCATTAATTTTTTGAAGCATACGACCTAAACCAACACCATAAAAAATATTATCACCTAATACTAAAGCGACTTTATCATTTCCAATAAATTTTTCACCAATTACAAAAGCTTGCGCTAAACCATTTGGAACTTCTTGAACAGCATAGGAAAATTTACATCCGAGTTGTTCACCATTACCCAAGAGTCTTTCAAAGTTTGGCAAATCTTGTGGCGTTGATATGATTAATATTTCATTGATTCCAGCCATCATTAAAACAGATAATGGGTAGTAAATCATTGGTTTATCATAAATTGGCATCATCTGCTTACTCATTGCTAACGTAAGTGGATGTAATCTTGTGCCAGAACCTCCAGCTAAAATAATTCCTTTCATAAGTGTCGTTTTGTTCCCTAAAAATAAGCTATTTATATGAAATTCTAATAATTTTTAATAGTTTTTTACGAGCATATTTTTTCTAATTAAGCTAATTATTTATTTATTGTTTAATTTTCTGCTTCTATTTCTAAATCCTCTTCAACAATTTCTTCTGAATCTATCATTGGCTGGTTTTCAATAAAACGTTTATTTGTAATAGCTTTTTCTAAAGTTAATAAAAAGGCAGGTAGTAAAATTAAATTCGAGCAATATCCAATTAAAAGAGTAAATGAAATAAGTATTCCTAGTGCTTGTGTGCCGCCAAATCCAGACAGCACAAACATGCCAAATCCAAAGAATAAAACAACGGCAGTGTAAATCATGCTAACACCAGTTTCTTTAATTGTTATGTTAACGGCATCGGTAATAGATAATTTATTTCTACGAATTTCATGTCGATATTTTGTCAGAAAATAAAGTGTTCCATCTGACGAAATGCCAAATGCAATACTGAAAACTAAGATAGTACTTGGTTTTAATGGAATACCTAAATAACCCATTAATCCTGCAGTAATTAGTAAAGCGACTAAGCTAGGAATGATTGAAATCAAAATCATTCTAAAAGATGTAAACAGTGTTAACATAAAAATGGCAATGAGAATAATAGCAAGTTCCACACTTTCAATCAAATTTGTCACTAAAAAATCACTGCCTCTTAAAAAAATGAGACTATTGCCTGTTAGTTTTAAATCGTATTTTTCATGATCTGGCAGCCATTTTTCTTCATCATAATTATAATTAAAAGCACTATCAATGCGTGGTTTTAGTTCAGCAATTAATTTTTTTGTTTGGATAGAACCTAAATCTGCCATTTGTGCACTAATGCGCGCGTATTGCCTTGTTGAATCAATGAAAGATTTTAGTTGATTTTCTTTTTCTCTATCTTCTTTCACATATTCTGATAATTGTTTTAAATCGGTTGCACTTGGCATTTTATAAAATTTTGATTCCCCACCTTTATAGGATTGATACATAAATTTTATGATTTCAACAACTGATACTGGTCGAGCTAATTCTTTGTAAGTGCTCAACATTTTCTGAGCTTTATTGATTTTATATAATGCTTTTGCATTATTTTTTAGTAAACCATTTGGCTCTTTGGTGTTGATTACAATTTCGAATGGAAGAACTCCACCATAATTTTTTTCAAAATAATGCAAGTCTATTAATAATGGATCCTTTAAAGGTAAATCGTCTACCACAAATCCATTTGCCCTTATTTGTATAAGTCCGAAAATAGAAATAATAACAATGATAATAACAGAAATATAAATAGACTTTCTATGTACCGAAGTTATTAGGGCAACTTTCGATAACATAGCTCTTAATTTACTGCTATCTAAGTGTTTTAAATGTTTTGGTTTAGGCTCCGGTAAATAACTAAATATAATGGGTATAAGTAATAATGAAATGAGGTAAGTTATCATTACATTAATGGATGCAATTAGTCCAAACTCAAATAAAATTTGATTTTTAATAGCACAAAATACAGCAAAACCGATTGATGTTGTAATGTTAGCAAAAAACAATGAAACACTGCTTCGAGCAATTGCAATATGTAATGCTCTAATTTTTGAAATCCCGTTTGCTAGTTCTCCATGGTATTTATTTAAAATAAAAATACAATTGGGAACTCCAATCACAATAATTAATGGAGGAATTAGCCCTGAAAGCAATGTTAATTTATAGCCTAATATAACTATGCTTCCCAGTGTAAATGAAACACCACAAATGATAACTAGTAAAGAAAATATGACAGGTTGGATTGATTTAAAAAATACAAATAATAAGAGCGCTGTTACCAAAAAGGCGACACCTAAAAAGAAAGTCATCTCGTTAGATATTTTTCTCGCAATGGTTGTTCTAATAAATGGTAATCCAGAATAGTGAACATTAATATGAGTTGCTTTTACGAAGTCATTAGTTTTTTGTTTTATAGAATCAGTTATGCTTAATCTATTTTTTGTATTTAACACATTTTCTTTAAATGTAATTGCCATTAATGTGCAGTTATTTTTTTCACTGAAAATAATTCCTTCGTAAAATTTTAAAGAACTTGCTTTCTTCAACAATGAATCAAGGCTTTGTTGCGTTTTTGGTAAGTTAGATGTTAAAGGGTTAAACTCAAATTTTCCAGCAGAGTCATTAAGGTGCAAATTATTTAAGCGTGCGATAGAAACAACTGCTTTTATGCCATTAATATTTTTTATACGGTGCCCAAGCTTATCCCATTCTTGATAATTTTTTAAAGTGCTAATTTTATTTTTATCAATACCAATAACTAATACATTTCCGTCTTGCCCAAATCTTGACTTAAAATAATCATAATCTACACTCGCCGAATCGCTATCGGGTAATAATTTTGCGAAATTATAGGCAATTTCAACTTTACAGGCAAAAAACCCCATAAAAAGTGTAAGGCCCAATATAATTATTAAGATGGGCAACCTGTAATTTAAAATAAATTTCGCTAAACGTTTCGACATCAAGTGTTTAAATCTAATTTGTGAATATATAAAAAAACATTGAGTTCGACTCTAAAAATGTATCCTTTTTCAAAAAGAAAAGTCCCGTAAAAAATATTGAAGAACTTCAAATGAATTTGATAATAGTTATATTTGTAAACTATTGTAAAGTAAAACAGTTAAAAATGAATATTGATAATTATGAAAAGCACTCAGTTGGTGTAAAAGCACTTATTCTTTCGAAATTGTATTATAGCGTTTTAAGTAAGAGCTTAGAAAGTTTAGGTGTAGAAAGGTATTTTTCTGTTTTAAATTTTTTGCATAATAATAATGGTTGTAATCAGCAATGCATTTGTAATAATTTAGCAATCGATAAAACTGCTATGGTAAAAGTGATTGATTATTTGATTAAAGCAAATTTTGTTGAGCGAAAATTGAATCCAAATGATAGAAGAGAATATTTTATTGTTTTAACAAAAAAAGGATTGAAGCAAACTACAGAAATTGTTAACGCATTTAAACGCATTGACGAAAAAATATTTGCTAATACGTCGAAGCAAGATCAACTTGTTTTTCATAAAATGCTTGGGCAGTTAGCTGCGACATTAATAGAACTGCCCGCTACCGACTTATTTTTTAATTATAAGAAAACAAAAAAACAAAAAAAATAAAAGTTTAAACCATTCACACGATGAAAAAAATACCAAACTGGCTAATCATTATTGTAGTTATTGTGTTGATAACACTAAGTAAATTTATTTTCTTTCCAAAAAAAGATGATAAGGTAAATGGAAACAAAGCTAAAACAAAGGCATCTATTGCTGTTAATTATGTTGTACTTAAACCTGTCTTATTAGATAATACTATTTTTGCAACAGGAAAAATCGGAGCATTCAATAGTTTAGACATTTTTTCGGAAGTAAGTGGAAAAGTATTGGCTATTTATTTTAATGAAGGAGAATCTGTTTCAAAAGGTAGTTTATTAGTAAAATTAAATGACGCAGATTTACAAGCGCAGTTATTAAAAGTTAAAACTCAATTAAAATTATCTGAACAAAAGTTAGAACGTTTAAAAAAACTGTTAGCTATTAATGGAATTAGTCAAGAAGAATTGGATATTCAAGACAACGAACTAAATTCTTTTAAAGCTGATCAATCATATGTATTGGCTCAACTAGCCAAAACAAACATCGTAGCACCCTTTACTGGCGTAATAGGTTTAAAAAATATTAGCGAAGGTTCTTTTGTAAATACAAATACACCAATCGTTTCGTTAGTTCAAATGAAACCATTGTATGTTGAGTTTTCTGTTCCTGAAAAATACAGTAGTTTATTTATGAAAGGAACTACTATTCGTTTTTCAAATGATCAAACAAATTTTAGAAATGAAAATGAAGCTACTATTTATGCCATTGAACCATTAGTTGATGAGATGACCAAGACTATTAAAGCTCGCGCTGCATACAATGGAAACGAACGTTTTTACCCAGGTAGTTTTGTTAAGGTGTTCGCTAATCTGGGAGCAACAGAAAATGCGCTGATGATTCCCACGCAATGTGTTATCCCAACCCTGAAAGGACAGAAAGTTTTTATTTCTGAAAACGGTATGGCTACTGAAAGAATGATAACAATCGGTGTTAGAACAGATACAAAAATTCAAATTATAGAAGGTTTAAATGTGGGCGATACGGTTATTACAACTGGATTACTATCCATGAAAAAAGAGTCTAAATTAAAATTATTAAAAGCAGAAAACTAAAATGGATTTAGCAGAATTAAGTGTCAAACGGCCAGTATTAGTTACTGTTTTTTCAATCATCATTATTTTATTTGGTGCCATTGGATTTAAGTATTTAGGTGTTCGCGAATTCCCATCTATTGATCCACCAGTAATTACTGTAAGAACGAGCTACACTGGAGCAAATGCAGATGTTATTCAGTCCCAAATCACAGAGCCATTAGAAAAAGCAATTAATGGAATTGACGGTATTAGAACGTTGTCTTCTTCTTCAAATCAAGGTTCAAGTATCATTACGGTTGAGTTTAATTTAAGTTCAAATTTGGAAGCTGCAGCAAATGATGTTCGTGATAAAGTTTCACAAGCTGTTAAACAATTGCCACAAGATATTGATGCGCCCCCCGTTGTTTCAAAAGCAGATGCTAATTCAGATCCAATTATATCAATGACTTTAGTAAGTGATACACGATCATTATTAGACGTAAGTGACTATGCTGAAAACGTAATCGCTCAAAATTTGCAAACTATTTCTGGAGTAAGTGCTGTTCAAATTTGGGGACAACGTCGCTATTGCATGCGTATTCGTTTGAAGCCAGATAAAATGGTTGCATACAGCCTCACTCCGTTAGATATTAAATTGGCTTTAGATAAAGAAAATGTTGATTTACCTGCTGGAAAAATCGAAGGAAATTCTACTGAATTAACTGTGAATACCATCGGCAGACTTTCAACGGTTTCAGAATTTGAAACGATTATTGTGAAAGAAAATGAAAACAATATCGTTAGGTTAAGAGACGTTGCTCATGTAGAATTAGGCGCTGAAAATGAGGAAACTATTTTAAAAGAGTCTGGAACGCCTATGGTTGGCTTAGCTTTAGTCCCACAACCAGGAGCAAATTACATTGACATTTCAGATGAATTTTATAAACGTTATGAATTATTAAAAAAAGATTTACCAAAGGATTATAAAATTAATATTGCTTTAGATAATACACGATTTATTAAAAAATCTATTGTTGAAGTTGGAGAAACACTCATCATTGCTTTACTCTTAGTTATTCTCATAATATTTTTATTTTTTAGAGATTGGATTGTTGCATTTCGTCCTTTAATTGATATTCCAGTGTCTTTAATTGGTGTTTTTTTTATTATGTATTTAATGGATTATTCAATTAATGTATTGACATTATTAGCAATTGTACTTGCAACTGGTTTAGTGGTTGATGATGGTATTGTTGTAACAGAAAATATTTTTAAAAAAATAGAAAAAGGACTATCTCCAAAAGATGCTGCCATACAAGGAACACGAGAAATTTATTCAGCTGTTATTATTACGTCATTAACATTAGTTGCTGTATTCATGCCAGTTATTTTTTTGGAAGGATTTGTTGGTCGATTATTTAGAGAGTTTGGAGTTGTATTAGCAGGCGCCGTTTTAATTTCTGCCTTTGTATCGTTAACATTAACCCCTATGTTAAATGCGAAACTAGTAAGAAAAGATCCTACCAAAAAAAGTAAATTTTATAATTGGTCAGAACCATTTTTTGTTGCATTAGATACTTGGTTTAAAAATGCAATTACGAATTTTTTCAAACAACGTTGGTGGTCGTTAGTAATTCTAGGAATATCGATAGCTTCTGCCGTGTTCTTTTGGTTTAATTTACAATCAGAATTATCACCACTTGAAGATAGAAATTGGTTAAGATTATCTGTTACAACTCCAGAAGGTACTTCATTTGAATCAACGGATAAATTAATGGATAAGCTTTCCACATTTGTTGATGATTCTATTAACGAAAAAGCAGTTTGTTTAACTGTTACAGCGCCAGGTTTTGCAGGTTCTGGTGCCGTTAACACTGGGTTTGTAAGAATTGCATTATCTCAGGCTGAAGACAGAAAACGTTCTCAAGCTGATATCGCTAACTTTATTAATAAAAATATGGCTCAGTTTCCTGAAGGTAAAGTTTTTGTTATACAAGAGCAATCTATTTCATCTGGTGGTGGTCCACGCGGAGGTTTGCCGATTCAATTTGTTTTACAAACAAACGACTTTAAGAAATTGAGAGACAAGTTGCCAAAGTTTTTAGAACTAGCTAATAAAAATAGTACGTTTCAAGGCGTTGATGCTAATTTGAAATTTAATAAACCTGAGTTGATTATTGAAATCAATCGAGATAAAGCAAAAGTATTAGGTGTTTCAATTGCTGATGTAGCCCAAACGATACAGTTGGCTTTAAGTGGGCAGCGGTTCGGATATTATATAAAAGGCGATAAACAGTATCAGGTAGTTGGTCAAGTTAATAGGGAACATAGAGATGATCCAAATGACATTAATGATTTATTTATACGAAACAATAATGGAGAAATGATCCAGTTAGATAATATTATTACAATTATTGAAAGAAGCAGTCCACCTCAATTATACCATTACAATCGTTATCAATCCGCAACAATTCAAGCTGGTTTAGCACCTGGAAAGACCATTGGCGATGGTATTAATGAAATGAACGTAATAGCTAAGCAAGTGTTAGATGATAGTTTCACGACTTCATTAACTGGTGCTTCACGAGATTTTGCAGAAAGTTCTTCTAATATTTTATTTGCGTTTCTTTTAGCTATTGTACTTATTTATTTATTATTAGCTGCTCAGTTCGAAAGTTTTATCGAGCCATTTATAATTATACTAACAGTTCCAATGGCGTTGGCTGGTGCCTTATTTTCATTATGGTATTTTAATGAAACCTTAAATATTTTTAGTGAAATTGGAATGATTATGCTCATTGGCTTAGTTACCAAAAACGGGATTTTAATTATTGAATTCGCAAACCAACTTCGCAAAAAAGGATTAAAGGTAAGAGAGGCTTTAATTGAAGCTTCAACAGCAAGGTTAAGGCCTATTTTAATGACAAGTTTAGCAACTGTGTTAGGTGCATTGCCAATCGCGATGGCCCTTGGTGCAGGCTCCAAAAGTCGCATGGGAATGGGTATTGTAATTATAGGTGGATTATTATTATCAATGGTTCTTACTCTTTTTGTAATACCAGCCATTTATTCATATTTAGTAAAAGATAGAAAGGATGAAAATGAAAAAGTATAACTACACGTTTCTTTTTTTTGGATTGAGTTTTGTAGTTTTGTCGCAATCTGTTTTAACGATTGATGATGCAATAAAAATTGGATTAGAAAAAAACTATGCTGTTTTAATTTCAAAAAATGAAAAAGAAATTGCTAAAGCACAAAATAATTTCGGTAATGCAGGAATGTCACCAGTGGTAAGTTTGAATGCGAATGTAAACTTATCTACTGTTAATTCGTATCAAGAGTTTAATACTGGTGCTGTTCAAGATAGAAATGGCGCACAATCCAATAATACTGGTGCTTCTGCTAATGTAACTTGGATGGTTTTTGATGGATTAAAAATGTTTGCTATCAAAAAGCGATTAAATCAAAGCGTGCAATTATCTGAATTAGAATTAAAGCAACAAATGGAAAATACCATTTACGATATTATAAGCGCATATTATTCTGTTGTAAAAATAAACGAATTGATTAAAGCAGCGAAACAAAATTTAGTTAGTTATCAGGAAAGAAAAAAAATTGCACAATTAAAGTTCGACATTGGTTCTGATTCTAAAGTAGATGTATTACTCTCGCAATTAAATGAAAATAAAGCTAAAAGCACCATTCTACAATTAAATTTACAATTGACACAAGTAAAAGCCTCACTCAATAATTTATTAAACAAATCGCTTGACGAAGATTTTATAACTACAGATTCAATAGTTGTAAATTATAATCCAAATGTGGAAGAATTAAAAAAGAGTGTATTAAAATCTAATACATCCATTTTAATTTCTAGACAAAATGAATTAATCGTTTCTCAAACTGTTAAGGAAGCCCGCTCCGCAAATTTACCATTTGTTCAGTTAAATGCGGCTTATGTATATAATAGAAGTCAAAGTCAGGCAGGTTTTGTTTTTTTAAATCAACAATCTGGATTTAATACTGGCATAACAGCTGGTTGGTTATTATTTAATGGAAATAAAAACAATAAGCTTATTAAAGAGAGAAATATAATCTACCTCAATCAGCGCTATAAATCCGAATTAATTCAGCAACAAATAGATGCGCAAGTCTTTAATAGTTATAAATCATTTCAATTAAATAAAGAAATTGTCGATTTAGAAATTCAAAATTTAAAAGACGCCAAGGAAGTTTTAACTATTTCTTTAGAACGTTATAAGATTGGAAAAGCTAATTTATTGGAAACGATTGAAACACAAAAAAATTTAGAGGAAGCACAAACACGCTTCATGGAAGCATTGTATTCAATAAAGATAGCTGAAACAGATTTATTGAGGGCAAACGGTAGTTTGATAAAGTAATTTTATACACTTTAGTTCGGAAAATGTTTATTGGATTTGTGATTTTTTTCTAAAATAAATTGCAAAAAATATAAAGTTTATAACCAAATGCTTTGTAATTTTACCAACAAATTCAATGTAAAATGATGAATCAAAATCCAAACAAATCAGTTATTTATTGGCTATTATCTGGCTGTTCGCTTATTTACATTATGGTTATTGTAGGATGTATTACAAGGCTAACGCATTCTGGTTTATCTATTACCGATTGGAGTTTCATGGGTTCCATTCCACCATTATCTGATTCGGATTGGATAGAACGATTTACGAAATACCAACAAAGTCCTGAGTTTATAAAAGTTAATTTTACAATGAAAATGGACGAATTTAAACACATCTTTTTTTGGGAGTACATTCATCGTTTAATTGGAAGAATAATGATGTATGTCTTTTCCATAGGATTAGTTGTTTTATTAATTCAAAAAAAAGTAAAAAAAGAAATGACGCCATCATTGATCCTTTTATTTTTTATGGGTGCCATGCAAGCCGTTATAGGATGGTGGATGGTGTATAGCGGTTTGCAAGATAAACCAGCCGTTAGCCATTTTAGGTTAGCAACTCATTTAATGAGTGCCTTTACTTTATTCGCATTTACATTTTGGTTTGCTTTAAAGTTAATATATCCGAAGGATCAAATTGAAAAAGGAGAAGGCGTTAAATTAAAATGGTGGTTACTTTCTTTTTTCGTTATTTTGATTTTACAAATTATTTATGGCGCATTCACAGCAGGTTTTGTTGAAGGCAACGCGGCCAAAATTCGTCCTGGGCACATTTTTAATTCTTGGCCAAAAATGGGAGATTCTTGGATGCCAGAGCAGGTTACTATGAAAGAAAGTTTTTATTTAAACTTTTTTGAAAATGCTAGTGGAATTCAATTCGTGCATCGCACACTTGCTATTGCACTATGTCTTTTACTTGCTTTTATATGGTACAAATCAAACAAGCTTCAGTTAAACAAAAATCAATACCAAGGAATTACGTTTTTAATTTATGGAATTACGATTCAGTTTATTTTAGGAGTGTTTACATTATTATACCAAGTTCCAGTTGTTCTAGGTGTGCTTCATCAAACAGGGGCATTCTTTCTTTTTGCTAGTTCGGTGTATTTAATGTATCATTCTTTCAAGAAGCCAAAGGCATAACTTATAACAAGATTTCTTATCATCAAAAAAGGCTTCTGAATTTCAGAAGCCTTTTTTGATGTGTAAAAGATATATATTATTTCACTAATTTAATAACCCGTATTTTATCTAATAATAAAATGATTGGATAAGTTGGATCAATTTCATACCATTTTGCTGCAAAGTTTGGTTTAGAGCCCGCATGATGGTGATTATTTTGAAATAGTTCGCCCATTAATAAAATGTCCCAAAATAAGGTATTCTTTGATTTATCTTCACTATTGAAATTGCGATAACCATATTTATGACCTGCCCAATTAACAATAGCGCCTTGTATTGGCCCAACTAAAAAGTGGATTGGTAAAAACAAAAACATCCACCAATGCGTGGCAAATACAACGTAAAAAACGAAATAGGCAACCCCAAATGCAATACGAGTATACCAACTATCAGCTATTTTATCTATAGCAGGGTATTCAGGAAAATTACGGTCGAATTTTTCGTCAACAACAACTCTTTTGTTTAAAACATCGTTATATATTGTACGTGTATGTAACATCATGTGGTAAGCGTCTTTAAAGAAATGAGGCGTATGAGGATCTTTTTCCGTATCGCTATAGGCATGATGCATACGATGAAGAATGGCGTATGCTCTTGCGTTTAAATAAGATGAGCCTTGAGCAACCCAAGAGAAGATATAAAAAAATTTTTCCCAAAATTTATTCATGGTAAACATTTTGTGAGCCGAATAGCGGTGTAAAAAAAATGTTTGCCCGAATAACGATAAATACCAATGTAAAATTAAAAATAGTAGAATTGCCATGTTTGTTTTTTTAGTTGTTGTAAAGATGCTAAAATAAAATTAGATTATAGTCTTATTGATTTAACAATGTTTGTTTAAAATAGTTTAGCATTTTGTTTGATTTAATCACCCTTTTCATTAGTAAAGGAATAAAAAAAGCCGCATCATGCGGCTTTTTTTATTTTATTGTTTAATATATTTATCCATTTAATGCCTCAGCACCAGCCACAATTTCTAAAATTTCTGTTGTAATAGCTGTTTGACGAGCTTTATTATAACTTATTTTTAAATCACGCAACATATCTTTAGCGTTATCAGTCGCTTTATGCATGGCTGTCATTCGAGCACCATGTTCTGATGCAACTGAATCTAATAATGCTTTATAAAATTGTGTTTTTAAAGAGCGAGGAATTAAATCGCCAATAATGAACTCTTTACTTGGTTCAAAGGCATAATCAGTTGATGACGTTTTACCTTCATTTTGAGTGGCTGCAACTGGTAAAAAATTTTCATCCTGAACAATTTGAATAGCTGCATTTTTAAATTGATTGTAAACTAAAATAACTTTATCAAATTGTTTATTCACAAAAGATTCCATTACTTTTTCGGCAATTGGAGCTACCGTGTTATAATTTAATTGATCAAAAATGTCGTTTAATTCATGCGGTAAATCTGTTCCGTGAATATTGTATTCAGTACGTTTAAAAGCATCATTTGCTTTTTTTCCAATACTCATAACAAATACGTTATTTACTGCATAGTCGTTTTTAATTAAACTCCATGTCTTTTTAATGACATTTGAATTGAATCCACCTGCTAGTCCTCTATTCGAAGAAATGCAAATTAATAGTACATTTTTAGAAGAAGTATTGCGCGCATAAACGTTTTCAGACGAATCTAAACTTGAACTTACGTTCTGTAAAATTTCTTGTAATTTATTTGCATACGGACGCATTTGCGTAATAGCATCTTGCGCACGCTTTAACTTAGCAGCACTCACCATTTTCATGGCACTTGTGATCTGCATCGTTGAACCAACGGATACTATTCTATTTCTTACTTCTTTTAAATTTGCCATTTTATTTTAGTTCTTAGTTTTAAGTGTTTAGTTTTTAATAGTATTTATTAAAAACTAAACACTAAACATTTAAAACTCGATTAGTTATATTTTGCTGATAATTCTTTAGCTGTTGCTTCTAAAACAGAAGTGATGCTATCATCGAATTTACCTGCTTTTAATGCATTTAATTGTTCTTTATTTTTTCTTTCACAAACATCTAAGAATTCTTTTTCAAATTCTTTTACTTTATTTACAGGAATAGAACGTAATAAGTTTTTAGTTCCTAAATAAATAATAGCAATTTGTTGCTCAACAGTTAAAGGAGATGCATTAGCTTGTTTTAAAATTTCAACGTTACGAGCACCTTTATCTAAGATTGATTTTGTTGCTGCATCTAAATCAGAACCAAACTTAGCAAACGCTTCTAACTCGCGATATTGAGCTTGATCTAATTTCAAAGTTCCTGCAACTTTTTTCATTGATTTAATTTGCGCATTACCACCAACACGAGATACAGATATACCTACGTTAATTGCCGGACGAACACCTGCATTAAATAAATTTGATTCTAAGAATATTTGTCCATCAGTAATTGAAATTACATTTGTTGGAATGTATGCAGAAACGTCACCGCCTTGTGTTTCAATAATTGGCAAAGCTGTTAATGAACCACCACCTTTTACGATTGGTTTTAAAACCTCAGGTAAATCGTTCATATTTTTAGCGATTTCGTCAGAAGAGTTAATTTTTGCAGCACGTTCTAATAAACGACTATGTAAGTAAAATACATCACCAGGATATGCTTCACGTCCAGGAGGACGACGTAATAATAAGGATACCTCACGGTAAGCCACTGCTTGCTTAGATAAATCATCATAAACAATTAAAGCTGGACGACCAGTATCTCTAAAGAATTCACCAACTGTTGCTCCAGCAAATGGCGCATAAAACTGCATTGGAGCAGGATCAGATGCGTTTGCGGCAACAATTACTGTATAGGCCATAGCACCATTTTCTTCAAGTGTACGAACAATATTCGCAACTGTTGAACCTTTTTGAGCTATAGCAACATAGATACAAAATACAGGTTTTCCTGCATCGTAAAATTCTTTTTGATTAATGATAGTGTCAATCGCAACGGTTGTTTTTCCAGTTTGACGATCTCCAATAATTAACTCACGTTGTCCACGACCAATTGGAATCATTGCGTCAATTGCTTTGATACCAGTTTGTAAAGGCTCAGTAACTGGCTGACGGTAAATTACACCAGGCGCTTTACGCTCTAATGGCAATTCGTAAGTAGTTCCTTGAATAGGGCCTTTTCCATCAATAGGATTCCCTAATGTATCAATAACACGACCTAACATACCTTCTCCAACTTTGATGGAAGCAATACGTCCTGTACGTTTTACTGAAGAACCTTCACTAATTCCAGTGCTTGCACCTAATAATACAGCACCAACGTTATCTTGTTCAAGATTTAAAACAATTCCTTGTAGACCTGTTTCAAATTCAATTAATTCTCCAGATTGAACTTTAGATAAACCGTAAATACGAGCGATACCATCACCTACTTGTAATACAGATCCAACTTCTTCTAATTCAGACTCTGATTTAAAGCCTGATAATTGTTCTCTTAAAATTGCAGATACTTCTGCTGGTTTTACTTCTGCCATTGTTATATGGTTTTATGTTTAGTTTAATGTTTTGTTTGTTAATTCTTTTTTCAAGTTTACCAGTTGGCGAGAAACAGATCTGTCTATTTGTTTATCTCCAATTTTTAAAATAAATCCACCAATTAAATTCGCATCTATTTTTTCAATTAATTCAACCTCTCCATTTAATTGAGATTTTACTAAATCAAGTGCTTTTTGTTTCGTTGCAGCATCAAGGCCATTTGCTGATGTTAATATAGCAGTTAATATATTTTTATGTGTCTTATATTGTTCTATAAAACTACTTGAAATTTGAGGAATAATTGACTCGCGGTGTTTTGATGTTACAATAGAAATAAACCCTGCTGACATTGCATTTAATTTACCTTCAAACACAATTTTTAAGGTAGCTACTTTTTTATCTACGTTTATTATCGGACTATTTAAAAATTGAGTAAATTCTTTTGATTTTTCGCATACCTCTTTGATGTAAAGCATATCTGCATATACAGCATCAAGCTGATTTTTTTCAACAGCTAAGTCAAGTAATGATTTGGCGTATCTTGAAGCTACTATCATCTTAGTTAAGTGTTACGTCCTTCATTAAATTAGTTACTAACGCTTTTTGTTTATCATCATTTGATAATTCGCTGCGTAAAATTTTCTCTGCAATTTCAATTGATAATGTTGCAACTTGATTTTTTAATTCAGCAACCGCAGCATTTTTTTCGTTGGTAATTTGCTCACGAGCAGATGACATAATACGGTCAGCTTCTGATTGCGATTTTGCTTTTGCTTCAGCAATAATAGCATCTTTTGTATCACGTGCTTCTTTTAATAAGTTATCACGTTCAACTCTTGCTTCAGCTAAAATTTTCTCATTACTCGATTTTAATTCACGCATATCATTTAATGCTTTTTCAGCGCTTGATAATGCATCTTCAATCCCTTTTTCACGAGTTTTAATAGCTGCCAAAATAGGTTTCCATGCAAACTTTCCTAATAATACCAATAATAAAACAAATGTAATTGTTGTCCAAAAAATTAAACCAATGGCTGGTTCAATTAAACTTGCTAAAATGAATGTACTCGTCATTGTTATTGTTTTTTAATTATTTTTATTTACCAAATAAAATTTTATTTTTTGATGTTGACTGAGACTCTCGAAGTTAACATCGCTTTTTTTGTTTAAACCAAAGCCATTACCAACCGTAATAGCTTTGGTTTGTTTGTTGAAGCTTCTAATTATTTCATTAAAGCAACAACTACACCGAATAATGCAACACCTTCTACAAGGGCTGCAGCGATGATCATTGCTGTTTGAATTTTAGCTGTTGCTTCTGGCTGACGTGCAATGGCATCCATTGCGTGTCCACCAATTTGTCCGATACCGATACCAGCGCCTATTACTGCTAGACCTGCTCCGATTGCTGCGATACTTCCTGTCATGTTATTTGTTTTTATTTGGTTATTAATGTTTTACTTCCTCAAGTTCTTTATCATCTGTATTATGAACACCATCATCATTATGGTCAGCAACTGCAGAACCAATAAATAAAGCTGTTAACATCGTGAATACATAAGCTTGTAAGAATGCCACTAAACATTCTAACACATCAATAAATAAGGCAAAAGCTACCGAAACTGGCGCAATATAAATTGATTTGAATACGAAGATTAATCCAACTAATGAAATGACGATGATATGTCCAGCAGTCATGTTTGCGAATAAACGAATCATTAAAGCAAAAGGTTTTGTTAAAATACCAACAACTTCAATTGGAACTAAAATTGGGTATAACCATTTTGGAGCTGGTGGCATAAAAATATGATGCCAATAAGCTCCGTTTCCATTTACGTTGGTTACAATTAATGTAAATACAGATAATACTAAAGTAAAAGCGATGTTTCCTGTTAAGTTGGCTCCAATAGGAATCATACCAAATACATTGTTAATTAAAATCATAAAAAACACTGTTAGTAAATAAGGCACATATTTATCAGAACCATGTCCAATATTTCCTTTAGCAATATCATCACGCACAAACGTCACTAAAGGTTCAAAGAAGGATTGTTTACCCTTTGGTGCAGATGTAACGCCTTGTGTTTTGTAAGCTCTTGCAATCGATGTAAATAATAAAAATAATACGATTGCTGAAAGAAACATTTGGGTTACATTTTTGGTAATCGAAATATCATAGATAGTTTCTGAATTGTCTTCACTGATAATTTTCTCTTCTTCTAATTTGTAACCATTATATGCTGCGTGTCCATGCTCAAAACGAGCAGATGAAAATACTTGTAGACCTTTTATTGATGAATATAGAATAACAGGTAATGGTAATGCAACAGCATCGTGACCTTCGCCCCATAAATGCCAAGAATGCGAATCTGAAACGTGTTCTAATGCAATAGCTGTAATATCAATAGGCTTATTAGATTCATCAATGTCATTAGCCTGTGGATGACGAGCTGCAATTGCTACCTCCTGAGGCTCTGAAGCGTTTAAAGGTGTAATGGAGGAAAATAAGAAAACAAATACCAATAAAAGGATACTTGAAAATTTCGTGTATGTATTGATTTTAGTAGTCATTGTAAAAAAAGACAATTTTAGCTTTAAATTTCGGGTGCAAATGTAGGTATAAATTGATTAAGGAGAAATTTTTTTTTACTTAAAATTACATATTTGATCAATTTCTTTTTTTTCACCTAAAATCAATCGGGGTTTTTATGTAACTGTATGTAAATTAGTAATTTAATGCTCATGAAAGAAGCATGCTAAAACACCACATAGTTTTGCGGATTGATTGAAAAACCATTATACCAAATTTCAAAATGTAAGTGTGGACCACTACTCAATTCTCCCGTGTTGCCAACAATGGCAATTGGTTCGCCTGCTTTAATAAAATCACCTGTTTTTTTAGTTAATGCGGAGCAGTGCTTGTAAATACTAATCAAATCATTACCATGTTGTATTTGTATCGTGTATCCATCGTTAGATGTGTATTCGGCAGAAATAACGGTTCCATCAAGTGTAGATTTTATTAACTCATTTTCTTTCGAGGCTACATCTATTCCGAAATGGTCCTCACTTATATTATAAGAATTTGTAATCATGCCTTTAATTGGGCAAAAAAAGAAATAATTACTTAAAGAGTTTAATTTATTTGAACTTACTTTATCGCTTGTAGATGTTAATTGATTTGTCTCGATTTCGTTCCTCAATTTTAAATCTTGAACACTTGCTTGTACATCAATTTTGGCATATTTTCCAGTAGCGTCTTTTACTGGTTTTTGAGGTTTAGCTTCCGTTTTTCCTGAAAACACATTCAATAAATTATTAATATACCACTCTCTTGAACTTAAAGTATTTTCTAACGAGTCTACCTTCAGGCTTAATGTAACAATATCTTTTCGATCATTCACATTACCGTAGCCTGGGATGTACTCTTTTAAAGTTGTAAAGGAAATAATGCTTATTACAAAGGTTGTCATTACGATTGTTATCGAACTAAATAATATAATAAGACCTAAAGGGGATAGTTTTAAAGAAAATTTTTCCGCAAAGGAATCATCGTTAAGAATCACCAAACGGTATTTGTTTCGTAACTGTTCAGTTAAAATTTTCCAACGACTATTTTTCTTATCAGACATACTTTGGACACAAAAATATACTAAATTTACTATTTAATCGTTATAACGTTACTTTTGTACTCTATTTTGAGAAAAATTATACATCATATATTTGTTTTTATAGTATTTACAACTTTGTTATCAGGCTGTAAAACGAACAAAAACACCTTTGTTCATAGAGGATACCACAACCTAACGGCTCGTTATAATGGTTACTATTATGCAACTGAAAGCATTAAAGAAGGCGAAGAAAAAATAAAAGTTGCCTATAAATACGATTACGATAAATTTTTGCCAGTTTTTTTGATGCCTACCAATGAGACTACAAAAGCTACTTTCCCTGAATTTGATAAGGCTATTAAAAAATCAACAAATTGTATACAAAGGCACACCATTAAAGATAAAAAAACACTAGCTGAAATTACAACCGCCGGTAAATGGATTGATAATAATTGGAACGCGATTGGCATAGCTCATTTTTATAAGCGCGAATTTTTTTCTGGTATTGAAGCTTTTGAATATGTAGTAAGAAGTTATAAATCAAAAGACAAGTATAAAGCTCTTATTTTTTTAGCAAGGTCATATAATGAAATAGGTTCTCCAACTCAAGCAGAACCAATAATTGGTGTATTAAAAGACGATAAAAATATTTCTAATTATGCAAGAAAAGAATTACCAGCTGTTCAGGCCGATTATTATTTGAAAAGAGGCATGTTGAAAGAAGCTGAGGCATCTTTATTAGAAGCATTAAAACCTAGCGACAGTAATAAAAAAAAGTCAAGATATAAATTTAAGTTTCCATATAAAATTAAGCCTTCTAAATCTGCTCGCGCCAGGTATTCTTTTATATTAGGTCAGTTGTACGAAGAAAAAAAAGATAATAAAAAAGCTATTCAATTTTTTCAAAAAACCATTTCGGCAAAACCTGATTATGACTTAGTATTTAATGCTAAAATGAAAATTGCAAGATTGTTTGATGTGAAAAATGGTAATATCATTAAGCTTAAACGTGATTTATTAAACATGCTTAAAGACATTAAGAATAAAGAATACCTTGATGTCATTTATTATACCCTTGGTGAGATTTCAGAAAAAGAAAAAAACGAAGCAGAAGCTATTAAATATTATAAACTATCAGTCAAAAACAGCACTCAAAATCCGAAGCAAAAAGCCTTATCATATCTTAAATTAGGGGATGTTTATTTTGAAAACGCGAATTATACTTTATCATTCGCATACTACGATAGCACCATGATTACTTTACCAAAAGACTATAAAGACTTTGAAAAAATAAGTAATCGAAAAGTTACACTTGAAACATTAGTGGGATACATAAAAACAATACAACGCGAAGATAGTTTACAAATGATTGCTAAAATGAGTGATAAAGAAAAAGATGTTTTTGTCACTAATTTGATTCAAAAGATCGAA
>CANLAV010000018.1 GCA_947487905.1 Bacteroidota bacterium
ATTTAAAACAAATGACATTAACAAAGGATGGGATGGTTCGGTTAAAGGTGGTAAAATTGCTGCCACTAACGTCTATGTTTATAAAATTGAAATCAAAGATTACAGATATAAATTGAGAGAATTTGTTGGTCACATTTCGGTGCTTTAATAATGTTTTATATCTTTTGAAAAAAAATCCTTTCTGTATACAGAAAGGATTTTTACATTTATAGTGAAATATAATTAGATCCTTATATTTTACTAAACAGAAAAATTGCATGAAACAATATCACGATTTACTAAGCCACGTATTATCAAACGGAGAAAAAAAAGAAGACAGAACTGGTACAGGAACTGTAAGTGTTTTCGGTTATCAATCGCGTTATAATTTAGCAGAAGGCTTTCCATTATTAACGACAAAAAAACTCCATACAAAATCAATCATACATGAATTATTATGGTTTTTGAAAGGCGATACAAATATTAAATACTTAAAAGAAAATAATGTTCGCATTTGGGATGAATGGGCAGATTCTGAAGGAAATTTAGGGCCAATTTATGGGTATCAATGGAGAAGTTGGCCAACACCAGACGGAAAACACATTGATCAAATTTCGCAAGTCATAGATATGATAAAAAATAACCCTGACTCAAGACGATTAATTGTAAGCGCATGGAATGTAGCAGATATCAATAATATGAAATTACCCCCATGCCATGCCTTTTTTCAATTTTATGTAGTTAATGGTAAGTTGAGTTGTCAACTTTATCAAAGAAGTGCTGATATATTTTTAGGTGTTCCATTCAATATAGCTTCTTATGCTATTTTAACTATGATGGTGGCACAGGTGTGTGATTTGCAATTGGGTGATTTTATTCACACATTAGGCGACGCTCATATTTATTCAAATCATATTGAACAAGCTAATCTTCAATTAACGAGAGATTTAAGATCTTTACCAACTTTAAAAATTAATCCCAATAAAAAATCAATATTTGATTTTGAAATATCCGATTTTGAATTAGAAAATTACGATCCGCACCCTCATATAAAAGCAGAAGTGGCTGTTTAATGGTATTAAAAAATAAATTATATTTACAAAAAGAATAAAAACAAATGAGCGACATTAAAACAGTATTAGAAAGTGCAAAAACTCAAATGGAGAAAACCATTTCTCATTTAGAAACAGATTTAGCAAAAATTAGAGCTGGTAAAGCAAATCCACAGATGCTTGATAGTATTATGGTTGATTGCTACGGAAGTAAATCTCCATTAAGTAGCACAGCAAGTGTGAATACGCAAGATTCAAGAACTATCATAGTGCAACCTTGGGATAAATCAATGCTTACACCAATCGAAAAAGCAATACAAGCAGCCAACTTAGGATTTAACCCACAAAACGACGGTATTTTAATTAGAATTATTGTACCACCTTTGACAGAAGAAAGAAGAAAAGATTTAGTAAAAACATCTAAAGCAGCTGGAGAAGAAGCTAAAGTAAGTTTAAGAAATATTCGTAAAGAATCTATTGATAAGATTAAAGCACTTCAAAAAGCAGGATTACCTGAAGATGAATCTAAATCTGGTGAAGCAAAAATGCAAACACTTGTTGACGAATTTTCAGCTAAATGCGACAAACATTTATCTCAAAAAGAAAAAGAGATATTAACGGTATAATCTGAAATATAAAACACATTTGAGATTTATTTTATTTAAAAAAGGGTGGATTTTCAGCTGAAGATTCGCCCTTTTTTTATTAGCTTCACTCGACAAATAATATGTTTCACTTTCATTTATCTGTATTTCACTCATTCTTTATAAAAATAATAGGTTTGAAAATCAACAACTTAACAGTAAAGTATCAAATAAGTGAAACTTTGATGTAACTATTTACCTTGTTTGGCATTATAACTCTATAATGCTCTTAAACGCAGTTTATTATATGGAATTTTCTCCGCGATACCACCATACCGCCGATATGTTGCAAACAGAGCAACATTTGATTGAGGCTGCGAAACAAAACCCAGAACATTTTGGGCCATTGTATGATAAATATTACAAACAAATATTTGGTTACGTATACCAGCGGATGGATTGTAAAGACACGGCCTTCGATTTAACATCACAAGTGTTTTTAAAAGCCTTAACAAACATTGAAAAATATGAATACAAGGGCGTTCCATTTGCAAGTTGGTTATACCGAATTGCTCATAGCGAAGTCATGCAATCATTTAGAACAAAGAAAAACTTAAGGACCATTAATGCAGACATTAGTGATTTAAGGAATATTTGTGAAGAAGTTGAGCAAGAATACATGGAAGAATATAAATCTATTTTAATGACTGTTATAAAAAATTTACCAGAAGATGATGTGCAACTCATAGAACTTCGATTCTTTGAAAAAAGAGCATTTAAAGAAATTGCAGAAATCCTGAGTTTAACTGAAACAAACGCAAAAGTTAAACTATATCGCATACTTGAAAAAGTAAAAAAAACGCTTACTAAAAATAATAAACATGGGAACTAAATTTAATATTGATAGAAAACCTGTACCAGATGAAGAAATTAATTCGCACAAAGATTTTGGAGAATTAATAAAATCGTTTAAAAAACAGAGCATCGAAAAAGCCCGAAATGATACTCATTTTTTAAAAAATAAAAAAATTACTTACACGGCGATAATAGCAGGAGCAACCGTTTTATGTACCGTAACCTATTTTTTAGAATTCAAAAATAAAGAAACTAAACAAACAACATATGATAAAATAACTACTATTCCAGTTCAAACAAAGACACAAAACTCTAAGTTAAAAAAGGCTTTTATTGCGCCACCCATCTCCAAACTGAACGTTCCTTATCAAAAGTTTAAACTCAAAAACGACCAAGGTGCAACGTTAGTAACACAATCAAATTCAAAAATTAAAATACCTAAAAATGCTTTTATAAATAAAAAAGGCGAAAATATAACTGGTGATGTTGAAATTCAATTTAGAGAGTTTCACAACCAAGCAGATATTATTGCAAGTGGAATACCAATGAAATATGATAGCGCAGGAATTCAATCGCACCTAGAAAGCGCTGGCATGATTGACATTAAAGGTTTTCAAAATAATGAGCCTATTTTCATAAATCCTAAAAAAGAAATCACAGTAGAACTACAATCAACACAAAACGCTGATAAATTTAATATGTACGCATTAGATACTGTTGCTCAAAATTGGATTTATTTACACAGAGATAATTCTTTAAAGGGACAATTAGAAAAGAAGGGAGTTAAGAGAACCTTTTCACAAGTTGATAGTGTTATAAATGAAAATGTAGTTACAAAAAAACTGCGAAAACAGATTGATGAAATTCCGCCTAAAATTAACCTTGAAAAAGCAACTTATTCTAAAAAAATAAATCAGTTACCAAAATCAATTGAACCAACAAAGCCTGCAAAAGCGATAGAAGGCAAACCTAAATTTCAATTAGATGTAAGTGCTAAAGAATTTCCTGAATTAGCTACGTTTAAAAATATGGTGTTTGAAGTAGGTTCAGAAAATAAAAACTACAACTCAAATTTATCAGAAATTACATGGAGTAGTGCGGAAATAAGTGAGGGGACCCAGAGAGGAAAAAATTATTTACTAACCTTAAAACTTCGTAACCGTGTCGAAAAATTAATTGTCTACCCTGCCCTATCTGGTAAAGATTATGACGCAGCCATCAAAATATACGACACAAAATACAGCGAATACAAAAATGTATTAGCAAAACGACTAGCCGAAGAAAAACGGTTAAAACTAGAATTTGAGAAAAAACAAGCTGAATACGTTGCTCAACAACAAAAATTAAATGACGACTTAATAAAAGAGCGCATTAAAATAAGACAAGAGCAAGAAAAAGAGTTAGCGAACCAATTTAATTCTATTGGTAATAATCAGAAAGTAGTTCGTGTTTTTCAAATTTCAAATTTCGGTATCTATAATTCAGATTGTCCAAACTCTTTACCAATAGGCGAAACTTTAAATCCTATCTACTTAGTAAATCAAAATACACCTTTGTTGAATGTAACAAGCACCTATTTAATTTGCAACAATAGAAATTTGGTTTATAACCTGAATCCAAAAGAACCTTTACGTTTTAATCCGAACGAAAAATACAGTTTGTGTATTATTGCTAATGGAAAAACATACCTATGTAACGCTGAAACGTTTTCTAAAAACACTTCCAACAAACAAAATAAAATTAATTTGAATGAATTAAGTTCTGAAATAGACAATGTTTTTGATTTTAAAAAAGCGCTAGGGATTTAAATTTATGACTAAAATAATTCTAATATTTGTTTCTCTTTCAATTATTGCTTTTTCATTTACAAAAAAAAGAAAGCCGTTTATCCCGCCAGGAACAGTTCAAATAAATGATACGCTATTTGCAGACATATGTGAAATAACAAACTTAGCGTGGCAAGAATATGAATTTTTTATAAAATCAAAATACGGTGCATTATCCAAAGAACATATTGCATCCTTGCCAGATACATTGTGTTGGCGAGAGAAAATTTCTTACAATGAACCTTATGTGATTCACTATTACAGGCATATTGCTTATCGCGAGTTTCCAGTTGTTGGCATAAGTTATGAGCAAGCAAATGCATTCTGCAAATGGAGAACAGAGCGTGTAAAAACGTATTTAACCATTAAAAAAGATTTCAAGAATCAAAATTTCGAATACAGATTGCCAAATAAAGTGGAATGGGAAATGCTCGCAGAGTCTTCTAGTCAATTTTTATCAAATAATGGTAAAAATGAAAAAGGAGTGTACTCACTAAACTGTATTAGATATAATATTGCCGAAGGAATTAAGAAATATGATTGTCTGGTTAATTCAGATATAACCGCACCTGTTAAATCATATTGGAAAAATAGGTTTGGAATTTATAATATGTTAGGTAACGTAGCCGAAATGGTTTCTGAAAAAGGTATTAGCAAAGGAGGAAGCTGGATAAATAATCTTGAGGATTGCCGTGTTGGTAAAGAAATTATTTACCAAAAATCAGCATCATGGTTAGGGTTTAGATGTGTTTGCATTAAAAAAACAAATAGTATCTGTTAAATTATAAAAAGAAAAGACTAAAAAGCTTATTTTTGGGATAAGTTATGTCACACAAACTCAAATTAGCAAGTTTATCCTCAAAGCTTCCCTTTGTATTATATTACCAAGGTAATTATAACGAATCTCCAACTATCAGTATCATCACTATTGTTGAACAACATTTTAAATCAAGAATAAAAAAATCGCAATTAAAGAAAATCATATTTACCTTAATTGAAGCGTTACAGAACATTGAAAGATATAGTGCTCATGAATTAACTTCTGATGATTTTGTTTTGATGCATAGCGATAATCATTGCTTGCATATATATACTCAAAACATCATTAAAAATGATAGAATGCTTGATTTAAAAAATAAACTCGATTATCTATCAGGAAAAAATAAAGAGGAATTAAAAAATATCTATAAAAAAGTATTAATCTCTAATAACTATACTGAGAAAGGTGCTGGTCTTGGTCTAATTGAAATTGCAAGAAAAAGTGAGGACAATTTAACGTATACATTTCAAAGAAAAAACGAAACACATTCCGTTTATTCATTAAATTTTTCAATATCACTTAGAGAAGATAATTCGGGAAAGCCTCAAACAATAGTTCATGATAACTTAATTGCAAAACTAAAAGAAAATTTTAACTCAAATAATATCACTTTGTTTTATGGAGGTGATTTTTCTAAAAACCTAGACGATGCCATCATTGACATTATAAATGATAGTGAAATAAAACAATCCAAAATAGGTCAAACTCAAGCGGTTTTACTTGAGCTTAGTCAAAATATAAAAAAACATGCCGTTAAACTAGATGACGAAGCAATCGGTCAATTGTTTTTAGAGTGGAAAAATGAAGATGTGAATATAGGAACTTATAACATATCAAATAAAAACAACATTAACTGCGCTAAAGAAAAAATTAATTTTTTAGAACTATTTGATTTAGAACAACTAAAAACATTGAGTTCAAATAAAATACTGACAGATAATATGACAGAAGGATTTGGCTTTGTTGATATTTCAAGGCATATTTTTCCTGAAAAAATTCAAATTAAATCAAATGATAAAAATGAAAATTTAGCAGAGATCTTGTTAACAGCAAGAGTTAATTTAAACTAGTAAAATAGTTACTTTTTATACTCAACTTCAAGACCTTTTTTCTTCCAATCATCAAAGCCTTTTGCTAAGTTGACAACATGGGTAAATCCATTCTCTTTCATTAGTTCTGCACATTCACCACTCCTACCCCCACCAGCACAATAAATCAAATATGTTTTTTTTCGATCTAACTTCTTAATGATACCCTCAGCGTCTTTAGAAAAGTAATCGATTTGCTTAGCATCTTTGATGAAACCCTTATGAGTTAATTCATCATTTGTCCTCAAATCAATTAAAACACTTTTATGTTCCTCTATTAACTTTTTAAAGGCGACTGCGTCAACGTTCTCTATTTTTGTTTGAGAGAAACTAATTATAGATATTAATACAAGAATTAGAGTGAATATAGTTTTCATTTTTTTATTTTTTTTAATTATCGTTTAAAGGAATCTATGCATTTCTTTTAATTAAAGCCATGTAAAAGCCATCAAATCCTTCGCTTGGCAAAATAGATTTCTCTTTTACAAATTCAAAATTTTTATTTTTTTCTAAAAACTGATCGACTTGTTCTCTATTTTCACTTGGCAGAATGCTGCATGTTGAATAAACTAAATAGCCTCCTTTTTTTGTCATAATGCTATAATCATTCAAAATTTGTTTTTGAATAGCTTTCGTTCTATCAATAAAATCTACATCTAACTTCCATTTCGCATCTGGATTTCTTTTAATAACTCCTAAACCACTACAAGGAACATCAAGCAAAAGTCGATCTGCTGTGTTTTCTAAACGTTTAATAGTCTTGCTGCTTTCTATAAGTCGTGGTTCCACATTACTGGCGGTTGCACGGCGTGCTCGTTTTTTAAGTTCATCCAATTTCCATTGGGTTATGTCCATCGAAATAATACGCCCTTTGTTTTGCATTAATGCCGATAGATGCAAGGTTTTTCCACCACCGCCTGCGCAAGCATCAATGATGCGCATTCCTGGTTCAACCTCTAAAAACTCTGAAATAGCTTGCGATCCCGCATCTTGAAGTTCAAATAATCCTAACTTAAATAATTCGTTACCAAAAATATTTTGTCGCTCTGTCAACATTAATGCGTTTTCATAGCCATCAATAACTTCTACTTCAATTTCTTGTTCAGCTAAATGTTTTTTTAATATATCTCTTTTTGTCTTAAGCGTATTAACTCTTAAAACAACTTTCGCTTGCTCATTCAGCGCTTTCGCTTCAATTTCCCATTTCACTTTTCCTAATTCTGTTTGGCACGTATTCCATAACCATTCAGGATAAGACTGTAAAATACTTTCATCTGTGAGTGCTTTTTTAGCGTCTAATGTTTTTTTCTCATCAAGTTCTTTAAATTCTCTTTCGGGTGGAATTGGTATGTATTTAACAACGAAATGAACGCCTAGTATTTGCCAAAAATCAGTTGTTGTATTTGCTAGATAGCTTAATAATCGATAATTTCGAACAATGTCATAAGTTGTTTCTGCTATAAATCGTCGATCTCGTCCTCCAAACTTTGGATTTTCTTTCAAGGTTTTTTCAATCACTTTATCTGCATATTTAGCTTCAGTAAATATTACGTGTAATGCATTTACGATGGCTTGTAATAAAATACGATGTGGCTTTGCTACTTGTTTTACTGGTTTTCTTTTCATTTTATTTTAATTTACCAACCCCGTTTCTTGGCCATTTCTAAACGCTCTTTTATCAATTTCAATATTATTAATGTCGTAAAAAAACCACAAACTATCTTGTAAGTCTTGTTTAAACCAACCTGTATATTGAATGTTTCCATTTGGATAATACACGGTTAATTGTCCGTTTTTTTTATCATTGTCGTAAAAACATTCGCTCCATTTGATACCATTATCATAAAATGCGAGCCATTGTCCATGACGTTTACCAAATCTAAAAAAACCAGAAAAACGAATAACTCCATTTGGATATTTATCAACGTAATCGCCAGTATAATCTTTATCTGGAGGTGAAATCGGAGATTTAGTCGCATTCAAATTAGCCACATTCATGGTGTCTTCTTTTTTTGAGGGAACTTCTTCATGTATATTGGTTTCATTTTTACAAGACGTAAAAAACAAACTAAGTGAAAATATGATTACTAAATTTTTCATGTAATTATTTTTTTCGTTCAATAGAATAATTGACTAACTGCATAAGACTTTTTTTTGATTCGCTATCCGGAATGTTTTTTAAGCAATCTAACGCTTTAGTGCGATAGGTATTCATGATAGATTCTGCGTAAGTAATGCCACCTTTTTCAATAACAAATTTGATTACTTCACTTACTTTCTTGGGATCGTTATTATGATTTTTTACAATATTAATTATTTTTCTTTTTTCAAGCCACGTGCAATTATTTAAAGCGTAAATTAAAGGCAAAGTCATTTTCTTCTCTTTAATATCAATACCTGTTGGTTTTCCAATAGATGTATCATCACCAAAATCAAACAAATCATCTTTTATCTGAAAGGCAATTCCTGTATAGGTTCCAAAGTCGAGAAAAGTTTTAATTAAATCCTTATCCTCTGTAACAGATGCAACACCTGCCGAACAACATGCTGCAATTAAAGTTGCCGTTTTTTTGGTAATAATCTCAAAATAAATTTCTTCTGAAATATCTAATTTTCGAGCTTTTTCAATTTGTAACAACTCACCTTCACTCATTTCTCTTACTGCATTGCTAACGATTTTTAATAAATGAAAATCGTCATTATCTAAAGAAAGCAATAATCCACTCGATAATAAAAAATCGCCGATTAATACAGCTATTTTATTTTTCCAAAGCGCATTTACACTAAAAAAACCACGTCTTTCATTACTGTCATCAACTACGTCATCATGCACTAAGGTCGCAGTATGCAACAATTCGATGAGGGATGCTGCCCTGTAAGTACTTTCATTGATCGGCGCAACACATTGAGCACTTAAAAAAACAAACATAGGACGAATTTGTTTCCCCTTTCGCTTTACAATATATCCAGTAATTTTATCTAATAAAGGCACGCTACTTTTCATAGATTGCTTGAATTTAATTTCAAACTCATCCATGTGCTTTGTAATGGGCGCTTTTATTTGATCTACTGCTGAACTCATATTTTTAAAACTAGCGTAAATATAAGGTTTAAATGTAAAATAGTGTAAGGTTTTGTTTGCGTGAAGGATTGCAATGGAAATCCTTTTATTTGTTTTTCACAAATAAAAGATTGTAATGAAAAGCCTGACCCAGACTGCCTCTTTTAGCTAGGTCACGCGCTAAAAAAAATCACTTAAACACCTGACTGGCTGATTTGTTCTTATTGACTAATTGGCCACAAGCAGCATCAATATCCTTGCCACGACTTCTTCTTACATTGACAATAATTCCCTTAGATTCTAAATGGTTTACAAAGGCCTCTAAGCGTTCAGGCGTAGTTTGTTTAAAAATACCATCATCAATTGGATTATATTCGATAATATTAACCTTGGCAGTCGTTCTTTTACAGAAATCGGCTAGTTCTTTTGCGTCTTGAATACCATCATTGAAATCTTTAAACACAATGTATTCGAATGTAACACGAGATCCAGTTTTATGGTAAAAATAATTTAAAGCTTCTTCTAAATTGTCTAAAGTATTCGTTTCATTTATTGGCATAATCTGATTACGCTTCTCATCATTAGCTGCGTGTAAAGAAAGTGCTAAATTAAATTTCACTTGATCATCCCCAAGTTTCATAATCATTTTTGATATACCAGCTGTGCTCACTGTGATTCTGCTTGGACTCATATTTAATCCGTCGGGTGATGTAATTCTGTCAACTGAACGAATGGTTTCTGCATAATTAAGCAATGGCTCTCCCATGCCCATATATACAATATTTGTTAGGGCCTGATTATATTTTGTTTCAGCTAAATTTTTTACCAATGCTACTTGATCATAAATTTCATCTGCATTTAAATTACGCAGTCTTTTTAATTTCCCAGTTGCACAAAAAGCGCACGTTAAACTGCAACCAACTTGAGATGAAATACAAACAGTCATTCTGGTTTTTGTAGGAATCAAGACACTTTCCACCACAAAGCCATCGGCTAATTTCATGGCACATTTAATCGTTCGATCGCTACTTATTTGTTGGTCGGAAATAGTTACTGCATGAATAACAAACGCTTCTTTTAGCCAATCTCTGAGAGGTTTAGAAAGATTACTCATATCATCAAACGAGTGGGCTGTTTTTTGCCAAAGCCATTCGTAAATTTGCTTTGCACGAAACGACGCTTCACCTTTTTGTTTTAGCAAGTCCGTTAATTCGGGAAGTGATAAGGCTCGTATATCTTTTTTTATTTCCATGTATTTGATGCAAAGTTAGGATATTAATTTTAATGAAAAGAAAGCTACTCATTAATTTTTCAAACTATAACTTAACTCGAATAAGATTGTACCTTAAATTAAAGGTGTGTTTGGTTTCAAATATTATTTAACTTTGTGTTATGCGTTACATTACAGCTAATCAAATTTTTTCTGGACAATCTTATTTACCATCTAATACGGTTGTTGTGTTAAATGATAAAAATATAGTCATTGATTTAATTGATAAAAAACAGCTGGATATTGGACAAATTGAACATTATAACGGAATTGTTTCGCCAGGCTTTATCAATACGCATTGCCATTTAGAGCTTAGCCATTTAAAAAACAATATTTCACAAAAAACAGGCATTGTGAATTTTGCACTAGATGTTATCAAAAATAGGCATAACACAAATAGTGAATTACAACTTGAGGCAATAGATAATGCCGACAAACACATGTATGAACAAGGGATTGTTGCTGTTGGTGACATTAGCAATACAACCATGAGTTTATCGAAAAAAAAAGTATCAGCTATTTATTACCATACCTTTGTAGAATTGATTGGATTAAACCCTGAAAAAGCAGATTCTATTTTTGAACATGGACTTGAATTAACTCGTCAGTTTACAGAATCTCATCTATCCAATTCGTTGGTTGCACATGCCCCTTATACTGTCTCTAAAGAGCTGATAGAAAGGATAACAACTAGTTGTAGTCAAGAAAAAAAACCAACAAGCATTCATAATCAAGAAAGTGTTTCTGAAAATAATTTTTTCATTTCTAAACGTGGTGATATTTTAAATTTGTATGCTAATCTAAATATTCCAATTGACTTTTTTAATCCTACATCTAAAACTAGTTTACAAAGTATTTTAAATGTATTAAATACTGATATTAATACATTACTAGTTCATAATACATTTACAAATGCCCAAGATATTGAAATTGCAAATCAAATTCATAAACATTTATTTTGGTGCTTATGTCCAAATGCTAATTTATATATCGAAAACACATTGCCAAATATTGAGTTGTTATTAGAAATGAATTGTATCCTTACATTGGGAACTGATAGTTTAGCAAGTAATGCAAACTTATCAATTATAGATGAAATTAATACCATAAAAAAACATTATCCAGCCATTAATATCGAAACATTACTACAAATGGCGACCTATAATGGTGCCAAGTTTTTAGGGATTGAAAACACGTTTGGTTCCATTAAAATAAATACCGCTTGCGGATTAAATTTAATTACAGAAAATCGTGGATTGTTTGAAGTGAAAAAATTAAGCTAAGACTATTTGCTTATTAACTCATTCATGATACTAATCGAAGAAGTTAAAGTGAATAAAGAAAAATCGTAATTTATTTTCTTAAAGTTTGTTTTTAATTTATTACCACTCTTCATTCCAATAGTAATAAAACCTAATCCTGCGCCACCTTTCTCACTCATTGTATTGTTTTCTAAATGCTCTAAATAATAAGCCTTTAAATCTTTTTCCATTTCAAATGAATTGATGACTTCAATTTGTTTTTCAATAGCTGGAATGGAATCGTTTGATACTAAATTTGCAGAAATGATATTAATGAGGCCATCATTTTTGGAAAGAATAAAAAAATTGTGTTGCTCTCCCTGTTTATTCTTTTGGCCATGAATAAACATGTTTTGAAGAATTTCTACACTGATGAAAAATATTTTTTTAACAGGACCTTTAGAAATCTGCAGAGATGATATTCGTTCTTCAACATTATTTTCTAAGGTTGAAATAACGCCTTGATGCAATTCTCCAATATGAGACACTAGGATATTTTCACGCTGTTGCGTGTCAAAAATCAGCTTTTCATAATACTCATGAACAAACTGTTTTTCGTTATATCCGTTTTGAGTCAAAATAGTTTATTTAAATAATCCGTTTACTTCTGCATCAATCATTCGTATTACTTTACCTAAATCTTCCTTACTTTCCGAAAAATTAATTTCATCAATATCTACTATTAATACTTTACCTCCCTCGTAGGTGGTAATCCAAGCCTCATAGCGCTCATTTAATCTTTTTAAATAATCTAAGCGAATTGAATTTTCATAATCCCGTCCACGCTTTTGAATATGCTTTACTAAAGTTGGAACCGATGCTCTTAAATAAATAATTAAATCAGGTGCCTTTACAAGACTATCCATTAATTTAAACAAATTAAAGTAATTGTCATAATCACGAGTAGTCATTAAACCCATGGCATGCAAATTGGGGGCAAAAATATAAGCGTCTTCATAAATCGTTCTGTCTTGAACAACTTTTTGTTTGCCTTGTCTAATTTCTTGAACTTGACCAAAGCGAGAATTTAAAAAATAAACCTGCAAGTTGAAAGACCAACGTTGCATATCATCATAAAAATCATTTAAATATGGGTTATCATCAGCATCTTCATAATGTGGAGTCCACTTATAATGTTTTGCTAATAAGGAAGTTAATGTTGTTTTTCCTGACCCAATATTACCGGCAATTGCTATATGCATAAACGTTTGTTCTTAAAATATTTTTTAAATTATAATACACTAATTTACTGTTTTATTAGAATTTACCAAAACTTTTTTTTCAGGCTCCTTTTAATTGATTTTAAATTATTTCTGTAACGTATTTAAAAAAATAGTTGGGTTATATTTCTCGAAAATCGACTTCGTATCGTGGAAAGCTTCCTCCATTTTTTGTTTATGATTTGAATTTAAATAAACAGGCATTTTCAAACTATCAAATACTAATTGGGCTGGAAAAACAATATGCATTTTTTTTATACCATCACCTCTATAAACCCAGGTTGGAGTATATTCTGCCTTTTTAAACTTCGTCTTATTTTTTGTTACATTTTTTTGAATGCAAATTTTTAAAATAACACCCGCATCTGTATATCGCCAATATTGATTAGACAAAAAATTACCCAAAGAATACGCAATAAAAACACTATCATTGATAGCTTTGGAATACTGCATCGTTGTTGGACCAACAACATGTGGGTGAGCGCCAATAATTAAATTTGCACCAGCATCCATAGCATATTTAACAGCGTTTTTTTGTGCTGCTGTAGGCTCTGAAATATTCTCAGTTCCCATGTGATAAAACACCAAAACAACATCAGCACCTTTTTGCTTAGCAGCTAATATCGACCGAGTAATTCCAGCAGAATCGATGAGGCTAAGCATATAACGATGTTCAGTTGTAGGATAAGATCCATTGGTTCCATAAGTAAAATTTAATATAGCCAACTTTATACCTTTTAATGTAATGATTCTTATGGAGTCCATATCTTTCTCAGTGATATATGTGCCAGCATATCCTAAGTTATTTTTTTTAATGATTTCAATTGTTCTTAATAAACCAGCTTCGCGTGTATCCATACTATGATTGTTTGCTGTAACTAAAAAATCAAAGCCAGCATCTTTCAATGCCTCACAGTAAGCGTCTGGAGAGTTAAATGCAGGATAACCAGCGTAAGGTTGATTTGTTCCTGCAAACGTCGTCTCTAAATTTCCGATGGTTAAATCTGCTTGTTGTAAATACGATTTTACATATTCAAAACTGGGTTTAAAATCATATATGTCTGAACCCTTATGTGCATTTTTTGTTTGCGGCAAATGACACATTAAATCACCTACTAAGTTTATTGTCATTTCGGTGACGGAATCAGGCATGTAATTTATTATTGCCGGTTCGTTACTTTTAGGGGCGTTATAAGCCATATCAAGAATGGCAGGTTTACTTTTATTTTCAATAGCATAATTAACAGAATGCAATGTTGAACACATGCTCAATACAAATGCAGTCGCAACAATTATCAAAACCGAATATATTATTTTTACTTTCATTTTAGCTTTTCTTTATTAAAACAGTTACAAATAAATGCGATACTCGAATCAATGGGTTTAAATGAAAAATGAATAATAGATTTAATTTTTTGATTTGAATACGTATTAGTAGTCATGCTAGAACGAGCACCTTCCATAGAAAGCATAGCTTCCTTTTTAACAAACATACGAAACATAGACTCCAAAAAACTAACAGTAAATAAGAGGTATTTAGTCGCTAAAAACCGTGGTGGAGTTTGCTTAAATTCAAAATGTATTTTACTCAAAACTTCTTTAAACGTGTAATTCCCTTCTGATAAGATAAATCGATTATTAAACTGTTTTTTATCTGCTAATTCGATCATACAACTTGCTACATCTTCCGCATCAACGAAAGCACATTTTCCGCTTGTGTAAAATAACATACCCTTACTACAAGCTGTAAATAATTTGCCCGAACTTTGATTCCAAAAACCAGGGGCTAAAACAATACCAGGATTTACGATGACAGCATTCAATCCTTCTTCGATCCCTCGCCAAACTTCACGTTCGCCATTGTATTTACTAATCGCGTAATTACCAATATTGGGGCTTGATTTCCAATAAACTGTTTCAGAAATATCACTGACGATATCCGGATTATTAATGGCTGCTATTGAACTGACATGACAAAGTGCACTTACTTTTTTTTCTATACAAGCATTCACCACATTGGCTGTTCCAACAACATTGATTTTAAACAATTCTGTTTCTTTGGATTTGTCGAAAGTAACAAATCCCGCACAGTGATATACAACCTCAACACCATCAAAAGCATCTAATAGTGAATAAATGTCGCCTACATCAGCATCAATCCATTTAATACGCTGAAATAAATTCTCGAAATCATGAGTATAATACGAAAACAACTTTTTTGTTCTGTTAATGTCACTATTAGCACGCTTTATACAAGTAACAGATTTGTTATTTAACAATAACTTCAAAGCAACATGTGCTCCTATAGTTCCTGTTGCGCCAGTTATTAAATTCATAAAAGTTGGGTTTGATGAGCTAAATAAAATAGTATCATTTGAATACTTATACCTAATAAAAATCCAACATAAATTTGACTCGAATTATGAGCACTTAATTTTAAACGAGAAAAACCAACGATGCCTGCGATTAAAAAACTAAACGATAAAATGATTAAAATAGGAAGTTGCATATAAATACAGATAATGATTAAAACACCTGTAATGCCACCAATACCAATCATGTGAGTACTAATCTGCCACCAATAATTTATAATAGAGGCAACCAAAATACTAATCGAAGATGCTAAAATAAAGAGTTTAAAAAAGGGCCAAATAGAAAAATCTGATAACATATAATACAATCCAAAATAACAAAAAGCGGTTGCTATTAATGGAAAAGTTCTTTGTGTTCGCTCTTCAATGTGCAAAGATGAAACGTATTTTAATTTGACTAAAATAAATAAATTAAGTAGTGGAATTAAAAATGTAAATACAAAAACAATAATTGTAAATATCACTTTTACCTTAATCGGAGTAAACATATAAAACATACTTGCATTCATTCCAAAAAAAATAAGCAAACAAAAATAGGTTGCCATCAATAATGGATGAAATACATAAGAAAAAAATTGCGCAAAAAACCTCATAATATGATAATAGGCATAAATTTACATTTAATTTTTTTTAGAAGTTATTATTTTGATGTTTAAAATATCAAATCTATTACTATTTTTGAAGTATATATGTTTACCTTATTAATTAAAGAAATTCGCAGTTTTTTAAGTTCGCTAATCGGTTACATCGCAATTGGTGTTTTTGTGACTGGTATTGGAACCTTTATGTGGCTTGTTCCTTCTGAAAGTGCAGGCTCTAATGTTTTAGAAAATGGGTTTGCTAACATTGACCCTCTATTTATTTTAGCGCCATGGGTTTATTTATTTCTTATTCCCGCCATTACGATGCGAAGTTTTTCGGAAGAAAAAAAAACAGGCACCATCGAATTACTGCTAACTCGTCCGTTAACTGAAATACAAATTGTGCTAGCTAAATACCTTGCAGGTGTTACCTTAGTTATAATTTCACTTTTACCCACACTCATTTATTATTACTCAGTTCATCAATTAGGATATCCTAAAGGAAACCTAGATACAGGAGGAATGTGGGGCTCTTACATTGGATTATTATTTTTGGGTGCGGGTTTTGTTTCGGTTGGGACGTTTGCCTCTGCTATTTCAGAAAACCAAGTTATTGCATTTATCATGGCATTATTACTATGCTTTATAACGTATGTTGGTTTTGATTTTATTTCAGCTTCAGGTGTTTTTGGGAAATATGATTCATTTGTAAAAGGCTTGGGTATGAACCAACATTACGTCAGTATGAGTCGGGGTGTGATTGACACACGTGATATTATTTACTTTCTAAGTATCATTTGTGTGTTTAATTTTTTATCAAAAATAGTTTTACAAAGTAGAAAATGGTAACAAAAGTTTTTATTAATCTTCCCATTAATAGTACTAAAAAATCAAATGCTTTTTTTGAACAACTTGGATTCAAATTTACTCATTTGTTCTCAAATGAATTTGCAGCATGTCAAGAGAAACTCAAGATAAAGGGTTTATGTATTCAAGAGCAATTTCAGATTTAGATGGTCATATCTGGGAAATAGGTTGGATGAACATGGAAGCATTTTTAAAATTAAAAACCAATCAGCAATTATAAATAGTAACAAGATTATAACTTACAAAAATGAAAAAACAACAAGCCAAACAAAAACAAAACGACATTATTATGTTAGTGGTTGTGTTTTCTGTTTTAATACTTTTAAATTTTGTTGGCTCATTTTTATTTAAACGTTTTGATTTAACTGCTGAAAAACGTTATACACTTTCTGAATCAACGAAAAAACTCATCAAAAATTTAGATGATGTTTTATATTTAAAAATTTATCTACAAGGCGATTTTAATCCAAGTTTTACGCGTTTAAAAAACGAAACGAAAGAATTACTAGATGAATACGTTTCTTATTCGGAAGGAAATATCGTATACGAATTTATCAATCCACTTGATAATCCCAGCAAAGAAGAAACCGAAAAGCTAGAAAAACAAATTTACACGAAAGGCATCATGCCCGAACAAATCATTGATAAATCATCTCAAAAAACATCTGAAACACTAATATGGCCAGGAGCTATTGTAAGCTATAAAGGAAAAGAAACGGTTTGGCAAATTTATCAACGTTCAATTGGTATAGATCAAGAAAACAACATTAATAATTCTGTTCAAGAATTAGAATATGGTTTATCAAATAGTATAAGAAAAACTCAACAAATAAAAAAACCAGAAGTATTATTTATTGAAGGTCATGATGAATTAGACACTATTCGTGGTGCTGATTTCATGAAATCATTAACCGAATATTACAATGTGTCTCGAGTAAATATCAATCATAAATTATATTCATTAAAAGGTGCAGATGCTATTGTTATTGCTCAACCCGATTCGGCATTTGACGAGAAAGATAAATTTATCATTGACCAATTTATTATGCATGGTGGTAAAGCACTATGGTTAGTTGAACCTGTTTATACAAATCGAGATACGCTTATTAAAAGAGGCTATACACTTGGTTTTAAAAACGAATTAAACTTAGATGATATTTTATTTAAATATGGGGTTAGATTAAATCCTGTCTTAGTTCAAGATTTACAATGCTCTCGAATACCTGTTAATGTCGGTTTTAAAGCAGGGCAACCAGATTTTCAATTGTTTCCATGGATGTATAATCCACTATTGCTTCCAACAACCAATCATCCTATTGTAAAAAATTTGGATTTAATTAGAACAGAATTTATTGGAACCATTGATACATTGAATACAAAAAATGTAAAAAAAACTATTTTACTACAAACTTCCAAGTACACCAAAACACAACCAACACCTGCCAGAATTTCGTTGGGTATGATTAAAAATAAACCCAATGAAACACAATATCAAAACTCTTTTCAAAATGTAGCTTGCTTGCTTGAAGGAACATTTGAATCAGTTTATAAAAATAGAATTTCTTCCGTTTTCATGAATGATTCCGCATATAACTATAGGGGCGATAGTAAACCAACGCGCATGATTGTAGTGGCTGATGGCGACATTGCAAAAAACGAATACCAACGAAGTACAGGAATGATTTATCCACTAGGTTATGATATTTATACCAAACAACAATTTGCAAACAAAACTTTTTTACTGAATTGCATGAACTACTTATTAGATGATCAAGGACTATTACAACTTCGTTCACGTGAAGTAAAACTGAGATTGTTAGATAAAAAGAAAATAGCAACGCATGAAACTAAATGGAAAATCATTAATGTTTTTTATCCATTAATAGGTTTAATCTTTCTAGGTTTAATTCAATTTTACATCCGAAAAAAAAAATATTCGGTTAAATAACCAAAATAAAAAACTCTAATTTTCTCATTATGAAAAAATCATCCATTTTTTTAATTTTAATTCTAGCGCTATTAGCTAGCGTTTCGATTTATTTTTACAAAACAAAAAACAACTCCACTACTTTAGACAAAGAAGCTAGTAATTTTAGGTATAAGGACACTGCACAAATTGATAAAATATTTTTAGCAGATAAAGATGGGAAGTCGCTAACATTAGAAAAGATAAACGGCGTTTGGATGCTTAACAATACTTATAAAGCCAGACCTGATATTATGGAAACAATTTTGAGAACAATTGCAAATGTTGAAATCAAATCACCTGTTTCGAAACAAGGAAAAGAAAATGTGATTAAATTAATGTCTTCTAAATCCATAAAAGTAGAAATATACAGTCAAGGTGATAAAATAAAACAATATTATGTTGGACACACAACACAAGATCACTTAGGTACCTACATGCTTTTAACCAATCTAGAAACAAATCAAAATTATGAAGAACCTTTTATTACTCATATACCAGGATTCGATGGATTTTTGAACACCCGCTATGTAACAGATGAACTAGAATGGAGAGATCGATTAGTACTTGCTATTAGGCCACCACAAATTAAATACATTAAAATGGATTTCCATGAAATACCAGATTCTTCTTATGTTATTGATTTAATTAGCATGCAACGATTTTCTCTAAAATCCTTAAACGGTAAAGCTATTCCATTTGATGAACATAAAATAAAACAATTTATTGCTTATTTTTTAAATGTAAACTGTGAAACTGTTTTAGATCAAAAAAGCGCCTTAGCAGATTCTATTTCAAAACAAGCGCTTCCATTTGCCACGATAACTATCACTGACAGAAATCAAAAAGAACAAAGTGTGAGCCTATATCATAAGAAAGCAACTATGAAAAAAAATGTTGAATACGGCGTAGATTACAAATATGATCCGGACAGATTGTATGTAAAATACAACAATAATCAAGCTTTTGGAATTGGCCAATTTTATGTTTTTGGCAAAATGCTTCAAACCTACGCTTATTTCCTTCCAAATAAATAAAGCGAACTTTTTCTATGTAATGTTTAAAAATAGTTTATAAGTTAATAGACTAATTTAAGTCTGCTCGGCGTCATATCATTAAATTTGAAATAAAAAAGATATGAATTTTGTAGTAGCATCATCCTTATTATTAAAACATTTGAAATCAATCAACGGCGTTATTAATACTAATAACACCATTCCTATTTTAGATTGTTTTTTATTTGAATTAAATAATGGCACGTTAACATTATTTGCTAGTGACATGGAAACAACCATTACCACAAGCATTAAAGTTGAATCAAACGAAAATGGTAGCATTGCAATACCAGCCAAAACTTTATTAGAAGCGCTAAGTAATTTACCTGATCAGCCCGTTTCATTTATTATTGACACTAAAAAATTTAGCGCAAAATTAAAAACAGATACCGGAGATTACACCTTAACAGGGCATAATGGAGATGAATATCCTAAATTACCAAAAGTTCAGGATGCAACATCTGTTATTATTAAAAGTGATGTATTAGCCAATGCAATTAATAAAACTATTTTCGCAACAGGTAACGATGATTTACGCCCCGTAATGAGTGGCGTATTTTGTCAGTTCAATGAAGAGAACTCGGTTTTTGTTGCAACAGATGCACATAAACTCGTTCGTTACACGCGAAACGACGCGAAGGCTGGAGCGTCAGCATCATTTATTATGCCTAAGAAACCGTTAAATGTTTTAAAAACATTATTAGCTGGGATTGATGATGCTGTAAAAGTAGAATTCAATAAAACGAATGCTTATTTTAATTTCGGGAATATCAATTTAGTTTGCCGTTTAATTGATGGAAAATATCCAAACTACGAAGCTGTTATTCCAAAACAAAATCCAAATAAACTAACGGTTGATCGCTTAACATTTTTAGGAGGTATTCGTCGTGTGAGTGTATTTGCGAATAAAGCAACGCATCAGATTCGTTTAAAAATTGCTGGAAGTCAATTAACACTTTCTGCAGAAGATTTAGATTTTGCAAACGAAGGTCATGAAACATTAATCTGCACCTACATTGGCGAAGATATGGAAATAGGGTTTAACTCAAAGTTTGTTATGGAAATGCTTTCAAATTTAGAAAGTGATGAAATTACCATTGAGATGAGTGCACCTAATCGCGCTGGAATTATTGTTCCAACTCAAAAATCAAATCCAGCGGAAGATGTATTAATGTTAGTTATGCCAGTCATGCTAAACAACTAATCATTATAAAAAAAATATAAATCCCGCAACATTCATTTGAATTTGCGGGATTTTTTTGAGTGCCTTCAAAAAACTAAATACAAAATTTTAAAACACGATCTGCCCACATTTTAGGAGAATTAGATTTAGATACGTTATTTGAAACCTCGCTCATTTCGATCAATTGAGCGTTTTTTAGTTTTGTAATTTTATAGAGCGCATTTTTTATTTCAGAAATATTTTCTGCTTCAAATACAAAACCGTTTTTTTTATCTATTAAAAATTCCTCTTTTGCACCTACTCGATTGCTTAAAAGTAATGGAAAACCTGATGCTGCGTATTCATGAACAACAACACCCCACGGTTCGTTTCTACTTGGTAAAATAAACACGCCGGCTTGAGCAATAATAGTTTCCAAATCTTTTGGTTGTACAAAACCAACATGTTTTATTTTAGCATGTTGCACTGGCTCAATATCACCGATTCCTAAACACCATAGCTCCCACTCATTTGGTTCTTCATTTTGCAATTCTATAAATGCCTGCCAAAGTTCTTTAACACCTTTAAAATCATAGTATCTTCCAACATAAAGAAAGCGTTTCGGGAAAATAAGTTCTTTTTCTGCTTTTTGCTTTTGATATATTTCTTCAAATAAATCCAAATCACAGCTATAAAAACCTTTCTCAATATGGTTTTCTTTAAAACCTAAATTTAAAACGTATTTTTTTTGAATATCACCAGGAACCCAAGCGTGCGAAAATATGTTTAAAAGCGTAAATCTACTTCCCAACATGGCAAACCTTTGTCTGAAATCCCCTCGCCAATGCGTATCACAGGTCATAACGGTTGGTATTATTTTAAAATACTTCCTAGTTAATTTTAAATAGTCTTTGTCAATCCAACCACTACAAATAATAACAGTTGGATCAATCTCCCTAATTAAATTTTCTAAACCTTTATAATCATAATCAGGTTTTGAATAGATTTTCAATTTATTATTCTCAGAAAAATTAAAAGGAGCTTCTTTATTTACAGGCCACCGAATAATATGCACATCACCATGATTGGTTAATTGCCTACAACACGCTAAAAAATATTCAGCAATTTCAGTATATAAAAATAAGAATCTCATTAAGGCTAAGATATAAATAAAAAATCCATCCGCTAGTTAGCGAATGGATTTAACACAAATAATCTACTAAATTTATTTTTTAGCGTAACGCGTTTTAAATTTATCAATACGTCCAGCTGTATCAACTAACATATGTTTACCAGTATAAAAGGGATGAGAAGTCATTGAAATATCTAATTTCACTAATGGATATTCAACACCATCTTCATGTACAATAGTATCTTTAGTATCTGAACAAGATTTTGTTAAAAAAGTATATCCGTTAGACATATCTTTGAATACAACTAAACGGTAATTTTCTGGGTGAATTTCTGCTTTCATTTTATTTTAAATTATATTATTCGAAATTTGGAAGGCAAAGATAATAAAAATCTTTTATTAACAATACTTTTTTTAAAAATATAATAAATTTATAGTTTTAACGTTTCTTATCTATACCTTCGTGAAATGAACAAAATTTTCTTTTTAATATTCATAACAACTTGTTTATCAACAACTTTTATATCTTGTAAGAAAGATAAATTCCTTACCGATTCCAATGCAAAGATATCATTTTCTCAGGATTCTGTTTTATTTGATACCGTTTTTACTACGATTGGCTCTACAACGCGCCAAATTAGAGTAAGAAATATGAATAAACAGAAAATTAATATTTCATATGTCAGATTGCAAAATGGGAATTCATCCATGTTTACTTTAAATGTAGATGGAACGCCTGGAAAATCCGTTTCAGATGTTGAAATTTTAGCGCAAGACAGCATTTATATTTTTATTCAAGTGAATGTCAATCCGACGAGTAATTTAAGTCCTTTCGTTATACAAGACAAAATTTTATTTGATGTAAACGGAAACGAACAGAGCGTTGCACTAGAAGCTTGGGGACAAGATGCTTACTACCATGTCCCAAATAAAGCCATACAATATAAAAATGGTTTTTTGCCCTATTCAACCGTATCATCAGGATCAAACGTAACAGTTAATTGGATTAACGACAAGCCACACGTTATTTATGGTTGGCTAGTTGTTGATTCAACCCAAAAACTAACCATTGCAGCTGGTGTAAAAGTCTATTTACATCAAAATGCAGGATTATGGGTTTATCGTTATGGAACCTTACAGGTAAATGGAACAAAAGGGAATGAAGTCATTTTTCAAGGTGATAGGCGTGAGTTAGATTACGCAGATATTCCAGGTCAATGGGATAGAATTTGGATTAATGAAGGGCATACAGATAATTATATTAATTACGCCATCATAAAAAATGGATACATTGGTGTTCAAGCTGAAGTACTTCTAAATACAGCACAACCCAAGCGATTACGTTTAACAAATACCATCATTAAAAACTGTTCAAAATGGGGGATTTACGGCGTTGCATTCCATATTTGGGGAAGTAATAATATGGTGGTTAATTGCAAAGAGTATTGCGCTGCCCTTACATTGGGTGGGAATTACACATTTTTACATTCCACCTTTGCTAACTATTTCACAAAAGAAGGTGGAAGAGGCAATCAGCCCTGCGTTCATATCGATAACTATTCTGGAACAACCTATTTTCCATTAGATAGCGCTTATTTTGGCAATTGCATCATTGATGGATCTAAATCAAATGAATTAGAAGTCGATGTCAATAATGTTTCAAGTTTTACTAAAAATTATAAATTTAATAGTTGTTTACTTAAAACAATTTCAATAACGAGTCCTGCCTTCATTAATAACGTATATAACCAATCTGCCAGTTTTATTGACGCTCAAAATTACGACTTCAAGCTAGGTAGCACATCTGCAGCCAGAGCCATTGGAGACGCTGCCTTATTAGGTATTTATCCATACGTGTTCGTTCAAACAGATATAATTGGAACCACACGTTCTCCGGCTATTGATGCAGGTGCAATTCAGTTTCCTTAAAAAAATTAAAATAAAAAGACGCTGGTTTTTATTTTAACATCTTAAATAAAATTGTAGATTAAAATAAGTATAAAACCATTATATTTGATCTATGGAATTTTCAGCAGCTCAAATAGCACAATTACTTGAAGGCATTGTAGAAGGCGACGAACAGGCTAAAGTATCTAATCTATCAAAAATTGAAGATGGTATTTCTGGCACTTTATCTTTTTTAGCTAATCCTAAGTATACAAATTTTATTTACGAAACAAATGCAACCATTGTTATCGTCAATAAATCCTTAGTGCTTGAAAAACCAATAAAATCAACCTGTACATTAATTCGTGTTGAAGATTCATATGCCAGTTTTGCGAAATTATTAGAAATGTACAATGAAGTAAAAGGCGAAAAAACAGGGATAGAACAACCATCTTTTATCAGTAGCAATGCTTCACTTGGAGAAAATTGTTACGTTGGCGCATTTGCTTATATTGGACATAATGTAAAAATAGGAAACAACGTAAAAATATACCCTCACAATTACATTGGCGATAATTGTACAATTGGAGACAATACAACTCTTTTTTCAGGCGTTAAAATATATCATGAATGTAAAATAGGAAACAACGTGGTTGTCCATTCTAATTCAGTGATTGGAAGTGATGGATTTGGTTTTGCTCCTCAAGATGGAAAAGAATTTGCAAAAGTTCCTCAAATAGGAAATGTAATAATTGAAGATAATATTGAAATTGGCTCAAATTGCTCGATAGATAGAGCTACACTTGGCTCAACTATTTTACGCAAAGGCGTAAAATTAGATAACCTTGTACAAATTGCCCACAATGTTGAAATCGGAGAAAATACAGTGATAGCAGGATTATCAGGTGTTGCCGGTTCTACAAAAGTTGGAAAAAATTGTATGATTGCCGCACAAGTTGGTATTGCGGGACATCTTAAAATTGCAGACGGCGTAAAAATAGCTGGACAAGCTGGTGTTGGATCATCAATAGAGAAAACGAATGAAATAGTACAAGGCTCGCCTGCATTTAGTTTAGGCGAATTTAGAAGAAGTTATGTTCTATTTAAAAACCTACCAAAATTAAACGATAGAATACATTCACTTGAAAAAAATAAGTAATATTCATTTTTTCAATTAACATTATAAAACAAACTCAATACGTAATGAGCGATAAACAAAGAACCATACAAAAAGCTGTATCCATAACAGGAAAAGGTTTACATACAGGAAAACCAGTTACCTTAACATTTAACCCTGCTGAAACTGGGCATTGGTATAAATTTCAACGTACAGATTTAGAAGGTCAACCAATCATTGAAGCTGATTGCGATTTAGTGGTTGATACATCAAGAGGAACAACACTCGAAAAAAATGGAGCACGTGTTCATACAACTGAGCATGTATTAGCAGCCTTAGTAGGCTTGGGTATTGACAATTGTTTGATTCAAGTTACAGGCCCTGAAATGCCAATAATGGACGGAAGTTCTTTAAATTTTATCGAAATATTAGAAGAGGCTGGAATTGTAGAGCAAGATGCATTAAGAGATTATTTTGAATTAGAAGAAAATATAACTTACGAAGACCCCATTAAAAAAGTTGAAATGCTTGCTGTGCCTCAAGAAGATTTCAGAATTACAGTAATGGTTGATTATGGCAGTGAAGTTTTAGGCACACAGCACGCATCGATGTATAATTTAGGTGAATTCAAAAACGAAATATCATCTTGCCGTACGTTTGTATTTTTACGTGAGTTAGAAGCTTTAATTCAACATGATTTAATTAAAGGCGGTGATATGGATAACGCTATCGTACTTGTTGATAGTGAATTGCCCGAAGATAAACTAAACTACTTACGAAAAGTATTTAATAAACCTGATGTTGAAGTTAAAGGGAAAGGCGTATTAAATAATACAAAACTTAGATTTTTTAATGAACCGGCGCGTCATAAATTATTAGATATTGTTGGCGATTTAGCGTTAGTTGGAAGACCATTAAAAATGCATGTATTAGCAGGAAGACCTGGACATGCAGGAAATATTGACTTTGCTAAAAAAATAAAAGCATTAGCTAAAAAACAAAAGTCAGAAAAAGATTTTTTAAAAATAGATTTGAGCTTACCCCCCGTTTTAAATATCACTGATATTATGAAACTTTTACCTCACCGTCAACCCATGTTGTTGGTTGATAAAATTATGGAGATCTCTGATTCACACGTAGTGGGTGTAAAAAATGTAACGCTTAACGAAGAATTTTTTAAAGGTCATTTTCCTGATAATCCAGTTATGCCGGGTGTATTTTTAATTGAAGCCATGGCACAATGTGGTGGTGTTTTAGTTTTAAAAACGGTGCCAGATCCAGAAAACTATTTAACGTATTTCATGAAAATTGATAATGTTAAATTCAAACAGAAAGTTATTCCAGGTGATACCGTTGTATTTGGTTTAAATTTATTGACGCCAATTCGTAGAGGCATTTGTCACATGAGAGGTGTAGCATACGTTAATAACAAACCCGTAATGGAAGCTGAAATGATGGCTCAAATTGTGAAAGTAAAAGAAACAGAAATAAAATCAAGCCAAACGCAACTAGCTTAATTCATCAAATATTAAAATTATGATTTCTACACTTGCAAACGTTAGCCCAAAAGCAAAAATTGGAAAAAACGTTACTATTGAAGCTTTTGCAACGATATATGAAAACGTTGAAATTGGCGACAATACTCACATTCACCCAAACGCATTAATTTATCCTGATACAATTATCGGCGAAAACTGTCAAATATTTCCTGGGGCGATTATTGGAATTGTTTCTCAAGATTTAAAATATAAAGGAGAGCGTTCAACAACTGTAGTTGGAAATAATACCATTATTAGAGAGTACGTTACCATTCATAAAGGTACAGCCGATAGAATGACTACAAAAATTGGTGATAATTGTTTATTGATGGCTTACGTTCACATTGCACATGATTGCTTAATTGGTAATAATGTGATCATCGCTAATTACACCGGCCTAGCAGGACACGTAACAATTGAAGACTATGTTATTATTGAAGGAATGGGAGCCGTTCAGCAATTCGTAACCATTGGCGCACATAGTTTTTTAGCAGGCGACTCTAAAGTAAGAAAAAACGTACCACCTTATATTCGTGTGGCTCGTGAGCCACTTCAGTACATTGGAGTAAACACTGTTGGTTTAACACGTCGTGGATTTGAGAAAGAAACTATTAATCAGATAGAAGATATTTATAGATTGATTTTTGTTAGAGGGCATAACATCACTAACGCATTGGAACTTGTCACAAAAGAAATTCCTGATTCAACTATCAAACATCAAATTGTAGAATTTATTAAAAATTCGACAGACGGAATCATCAAAGGAATTTAAACCAAACATTATGGCACGAATACTCACTGGCATTCAAAGTACAAATGTTCCCCATTTGGGAAATATTTTAGGTGCCATACTACCTGCGATTGAATTAAGCAAAAATTCGAATAACGAATCCCTTTTTTTTATTGCAGATTTACATTCCTTAACCTCACAAAAAAATGCACAAGCAAGAAAAGATAGCGTCAATTCTGTTGCTGCAACATGGTTAGCATTTGATTTTGATACAGAAAAAAACATTTTTTACCGTCAAAGTAAAATACCTGAAGTGTGCGAATTAACTTGGTATTTAAATTGCTTTACGCCATTTCCCATGTTAGCAAATGCGCATTCATTTAAAGATAAATCGGATAGATTGAAAGAAGTTAATTCTGGATTATTTACTTACCCAGTTTTAATGGCAGCAGATATTATTTTATACGATGCTCAATTTGTGCCAGTTGGTAAAGACCAAATTCAACATATTGAAATGGCTAGAGATATTGCTGCAAAAATAAATCACGAATACGGAAAAGATATTTTTACTTTACCTGAAGGAAAAATAGATTCTAACGTGATGATTGTGCCTGGTATTGACGGGCAAAAAATGAGTAAATCTTATAATAACTTTATCAATATATTTTTACCTGAAAAAGAATTACTCAAAGTAGTTAAAACCATTGAAACCGATAGTACGCCGTTAGAAGATTCTAAAAATTTTGAAACCTGTAACGTCTTTAATTTGTATAAATTAATTGCCAGCGAAAATCAAATTGATGAGATGAAAAATAATTATAGAAACGGAGGATATGGTTATGGGCACGCTAAGCAGGCGCTATACGAAGCATTAATTTCTAAGTTTGAAAGCCCTCGAAAAAAATATTCTGAATTAATGGCAAATCCTGAATTAATTGAAGAGCGATTACTAATTGGTGAAACAAAAGCTAGAAAAATTGCACAAGAAAAGTTAGAGCTCGTAAGAAGTGTATTAGGTTTTTAAATATCATTTCATGTAAGACATATTTTTATCATTTTAATTTCTGAAATCATTCCATTATTTATATTATGAAAAACAAATCACTAAACAGTGTTTTTTCTGATTTAAAAGTCATTGAATTGTCAAGTGTTTTGGCTGGTCCATCGGTAGGTTTATTTTTTTTAGAACTTGGTGCAAACGTTATTAAAATTGAAAATAAAAACACCAAGGGCGACGTCACACGTTCATGGAAATTAAAAACTGAAAACGAAAAAGATGCAGAAAGTGCTTATTATTGGAGCGTCAATACTGGCAAAAAAAGTATTCTGCTGGATATTAAAAATCCTATTGACTTAAAAAAAGTATACGCATTTATAAAAAAGGCAGACATCCTCATTACTAATTTCAAAACTGGCGACGACGTCAAATTAAAGTTAGATTACAAAACAGTCAAAAAAATAAATCCGAGCTTAATTTACGCTTCCATTTCAGGTTTTGGTTCCAACGTTTACAGAACTGCCTACGATTTGATATTACAAGCAGAAAGTGGTTTTATGTTTATGAATGGCGAAAAAAAATCACAACCTTTAAAAATGCCAGTGGCGATGATTGATGTTTTAGCAGGGCATCAACTAAAAGAAGCTATACTTATATCTTTACTTCAGAGATTTAAATCAAAAGTTGGGTCTCACGTTACAGTATCTTTATTTGATGCTGCCATAGCATCTCTAGCAAATCAGGCAACCAATTGGTTAATAGCAAATGATCTGCCTCAAGCAACTGGCTCATTACATCCAAACATTGCGCCTTACGGAGAAATTTTCACAACCAAAGACAAACATCAAATTACTTTTGCAATTGGCTCTGCTATTCAATTTGATGGGCTGTTAGATGTGTTAGAACTTACTAAAGAAAAGGATAATCCATTGTATTTTACGAATCAATTACGTGTGAAAAACAGAGAGCTTTTATTTAGTATTTTAAATAATAAAATAAAAACAAAAACTTTTCAAAG
>CANLAV010000019.1 GCA_947487905.1 Bacteroidota bacterium
CAATAAAATTATATTTTAAAGATTGATTACCTCCTTTGTATATCGCATCAATATGAGTATATAAATTGCTTATTTTGATTTCCGAAAAATGGTGAACTTGACTGGCCCAATTTGCTTGATTTTTTCCTATGAAAAAATTTTCATAATCGGGGAACATATCTGTGCTTGTTATTTTTGTGTCAGTATTCGAACCAATAAAATTTACTTGATAGGCATGAAATTTAAATTGTTGTTTACTCGTTTTTCCTAAATGCTTGGAAGCGTAGTAATCTTTGTCATATTGATGAAACGTTAGTTTTCCATTTCTTTCAATAAACATGGCTCCACCGTCTAATTGTGCCCTAAAAGCAATATGACTTCCCCACTGATTTTTATTTTCAGTAAAGCGAACTATTGAACTTGTGCTGTTTTTTGGTTTTTTAATAGTTTGTGATTTTCCAATCGTTATGGAAAACATTATCAATACTATTAAGTAAAGTTTACTCATTTTAGTAAATATAAATAAAAAAAGCCCAGAAATTTAATTTCTGAGCTTTAATTTCAATCTGTTTTTCGATTATCTCAAAGTGCCGTTTTTATCAGCTTCTTTGGTTTGTTTCATAATTTGAATTGTCCAATAAGTAAGTAAAAAACCAATAATAACCCATAGAATGGTGCTAGGAATAAATCCTATAACTTTCATTCCTCTAAATATTGTTTGAGAAAAATCACCAATTGCATAAAAAACATCAGTCATTGTTACCATTAAAGCGCTCATAATAAAATCTATTTTGTAAGTTTACATCACAAAAGTATAAAAAATCTTCAAAAAATAGCTTTTTATAGAAAAAAAATGATTGTCGGATTATTAAAACATAGAGTTCAGGTTTCTATTTTCACCATTTCCATCGTATATTTTGGCTTAATAGCATATAGTATACTAATTCCTTCTTCATTTTACGAAATTTCGGAAGTTCAGGAGAATCTACTTTTTGGACCTATTTTCGGTAAAATTAGTGTTGATTCTATGCTCTATAAAATAATTACTTTTGCTTTTATATTAATTGGCGCAATCACACTAACGGTTGTTTCGGTTAATCATGAATTGATTTCAAAGACTAATTTGTTACCCGCATTTTTTTATAGTGTATTCTCATTTTCCGCTGTAACGAGTTCAGCCTTGTTGCCTATTCTTATCTCAAACACGTTTGTGTTATTAGCTTTAAACTCCTTGTATAATTCATATCGAAGAGAAAATGCGTTATTAGAATGTTTTAACGCAGGTATATTTATCACTTTAGCGAGTTGCTTTTGTACTTATTATTTTTTGATAATTCCAATAGGAATAATAGCAATGATGATATTAAAATCATTTAATTGGAGAGAATGGATGTGTTTTTTATTAGGAATTATTATGCCTCTTTACATTTATAGTGGTGTTACTTTTTTATGGAGTGATTTCTATTTAAAACCCTATGATTTATTTACATCCGTTTTTCATAACACGAAACTTCCACTTTTCTCTGAATATTATTTCTTGTTTAATGGCACTACTTTATTTATGCTTGTATTAGCTATATTTCATTATATATCTAAAGGTTTTGGCAATCGTGTTAAAATACAGAAGGCTAAATTTATATTAATTTGGTTAAGTGTTTTTTGCCTTTTAATTTCTGTTTTAAATGCGGTATCCAATTTCTGGCTTTTAACTTGTATAGTTCCATTTAGTATTATGATTGGAGATTATTTGGGTGAAGTGAAACGATTAAAGATTGCTAATACACTGCTTACTCTTTTTATGGGCGGTTTTTTAATCATTTGGATGTATCATTTGAATTTAATTTAGCTCTTTTTTTAATATTTTGTTTAAAAATTAGATGCTCTAGTTTACAGAATTACTTACTTTTATAGAAAATTTAAATTACCTATTATGAAATTTGGAGTTGTTGTTTTTCCTGGGTCAAATTGTGATGAGGATATGGTTTATGTGTTAAGAGATATCTTAAAACAAGAAACAGTGAAGCTTTGGCACAAGCAAACAAGCTTAGAAGGATGTACGCATATTGTATTGCCTGGCGGTTTCTCATATGGTGATTATTTAAGGAGTGGAGCGATTGCTCGATTTTCTCCAATTATGAATGAAGTTGTGAAACATGCTGAAGCTAGTGGTTTTGTTTTTGGGGTTTGTAACGGTTTTCAAATTTTATGCGAAAGTGGATTATTACCTGGAGCATTGTTGCATAATAATTCAAGAAAATTTATCTGTAAAAATGTATTTATAAAAGCCGAACATTCCAATTCTGTGTTAACAAATTCAGTTCCGACTCACGCCCTTAAAATTCCTATTGCACATGGTGAAGGAAAATATTTTGCGGACGAAGCTACATTAGCTCAGATGAATACAAATGGGCAAATTATTTTTAGATATTGTAATGAACAAGGTGAGATTACCACTGAAAGTAACCCGAATGGCGCAACTGAGAACATTGCAGGTGTATGTAATAGTGGAAAAAATGTATTTGGCATGATGCCTCATCCTGAAAGAGCAGCGGATGAATTATTGTCTAATACGGATGGGAAAGCGATTTTTGAAAGTGTATTAAATGCTGTATTAAATTTAGCGTAATTAAGGCTTCTAATTTATTCATTTAAAATATCAAATTCATTCTCGATTTTAGTGCCTTTAAATCTTCTACGTATATTTCTGTCACGTTGATAAATTTATTTTTGATTGTTTCAAAAATTTCATAACTATGTTTGTGACGATTATCTCCCTTTAAAATAAGAAAGTAATCCGTTTGTTCTAATTCCGGAATCAGTTGAGTCGTGCGTTGAACATCACCCAAAAATAAATCAAAAGATTCGTTCAATTTCATGGATTCTTTTGGCTGAAACGATGTTTGATTGGCTACGATATAAAAATCAATATTGAGCTCTTCGTGCAAAAAAGCGTATAAAGGAAAATAAAATTGCTCGCCTTCTTCATGCGTAAAGTCAAGTAATTGACTGATTTGAAAATCAATATTTAAACACTGATTTAAAATACTGATGATATGGTATGCACTTTCTGTTGAAGTTATAGAAAAAATAGTGAAATCAAAATACTCGTCATCAATGATGTCTAGACTATGGTTTTTTATTTTCATTTTATTATTTCTCATAAATTTAATTAATAATTAGATTAAATGTTATTGAGTTAATACTTGAATCATGGCTTTTGCCTTTAATAAGCATTCTTCGTATTCTTCTTCCGCATCACAAAGGTTGGTAATTGCACTGCCCACACTAAAGCTAAGATAGTTTTTTTCTTCATCATAAAAAATACTTCGTATCAAAACACTTAAATCAAAATCACCATTATCATCAATGCATCCAATTGTACCAGAATAAGGGCCGCGATTATACATTTCAAATTCATCAATTAATTGCATAGCCCTAATTTTAGGAGCTCCCGTCATGCTTGCCATTGGGAATGTACTTTCAATAATGTCTTTAAAAGTGATAGCTTCCTTTAGTAGACAACTCACTGTGCTTACCATTTGATGAACTTGTTTAAATGTTTCTATGTCAAATAATTTTGGCACGTCAACACTTGCTTTTTGTGCAATTTTTGAGAAATCATTTCTGCAAACGTCAACAATCATGACGTTCTCAGTTTTTTCTTTTAAACTGTTTTGTAAATTATTTTTTAGTGAGTCGTCTTCAGCCTCCGTCAAACCTCTTTTAGCAGTGCCTTTGATTGGCTTTGTGATAAGTGTATTTCCTTTTTTTGAAATAAATAATTCAGGGCTTGATGATATGATGTATTTGCTTTCAATTTTTAAAAGGCAGGCAAATGGCGCTTTGCTTATGTCGTTTAGTTTTTGAAATAGTTCAAATGGGTTTATTTTCACATTTGTAGCTTCAAAGGTAATGCAGTAATTTATTTCGTAAATATCTCCCTTACGAATATGATTCTTAAGTAGACTAACTTTTTGAATGTACGTTTCTTTTGAAACAGTAGGTTTTAAATTTATTTTTTGTTCAGATGTTTCAACAATTACATTAGGATGGATGGTTTGTTTTTCAATGTTAGCAAATAAATATTTAGGAAATTCTAATGGATTTGTGTTTTTTTCTTCAAAGGATTCGATGTCATTTTTGTAATCGTAGTTGATGAAGACGATATGATTTTTTAAATCATCCGTTATGTTACTTATATTATTTGAAAAATAGGCATCAAAATCATCATGCGTTGTTGATGGTTTCACGAAGGCATATTTATAATTTTCAAAGTCTGTATTCACTGTTTAATTTTTTTACCAACCACTTATTTCCCATGTGTTTTGTGATCGCATCACTTGTTCAATGATATCTCTTACACAAGCGTCTCCACCATTTCTATTAGAAATGTAAATGGAGATTTCTTTAATTTCATGAGCTGAATTATTTGGACAAGCTGCAATTCCAACTCGTTTCATGACATCATAATCTGGTAAATCGTCGCCCATATAAACAATTTCATCTTCCTTTAAATCGTGCTCTAATATATAATTTTCATAGCATGCTATTTTGTTATGCTGACTCAAAAAAACATCTTTAATTCCTAATTCTTGTAAATTACTTTTTATTGCAGGGCTATTTCCTCCAGTTATAATTGCAATGCGATACCCTTTTTTTACCGCTAACTGAATGGCATAACCATCTTTTGAATTTAAGTTCCTTACAACTTCGCCATTAGGCATTATCTGTACTGTGCCATTTGTTAAAACTCCATCTACATCAAATAGAAATGTTTTTATTTTCGGTAATCTCTCTTTAAAGTTTAACATGTTGTTGGGTTTGAATTAATTCTGATGCTACTTTATAAACAGAAGTCAATCTTTTATCTGATTTAAGTAGCGCTAAATGTTTTTGCATTGTTACTTGATCATTTCTTTTTGCAGGACCCGTTTGTGAATTTAGTGGCCCAAAGGTTAGCATTTTTTGAAACGACTGTTGTAATACGGGATGTAGTAATTTTATTTCTTTTATAGACAAGGCTTTCTCAAATAATTGATAGGAAACAGCAAATAGGGCATTAGTAAAATTACAACCAAACACCGCTGCTAAATGAATAGCTAAGCGTGTTTTAGAGTCTACTTTTTTTACCTGAGCTGAGCATAATTTTGAAAACGCCTGTAGTTTTTTAAAAGCATTGGGAGTATTGGCTTCTAGTAATAAAGGAGTTGTTTCCCAATCAATAAGGTCAGACTTACTAAATGTTTGCAGGGGATAAAACACCCCAATCTGTTTCGATGCTTTGTTAAGCACTTTTAATTCAATACTTCCAGAAGTATGAACCACTAAATTTTGTAAGTGTAATTTTTTTAATTTTTCAGATACGTCTTTTATCGAATCATCTTTAACGCAGATGAAATATATATCAGCGTTTGTTAGGATGTTATTATAATTTGAAACTAATGGACAATTATTTTTTTTTGCTAATGATAAAGCTTCTTTCGTTTTACGATGGTTAAAGATTTGAATTAGATTTAATTCAGGCTGTCGTGAAATAAAGTCAGCTAAGTGTGTTGCTAAATTACCAGTTCCTAAGATGACTATGTTTGTTTTTTTTAGCAATTTCAGTTTTTTTTGAAAAACAAATAAATTAACTCTTTGATAATTTGTTAACTCGCCTTCTTTCTAAAATAGCAATGATTGTTCCAATAATCATAGCCAAAGAACCAATCCATAAAATATTTATATAAGGAAATTCATACGCTTCTAATACAACAAATTCTTTGGTGTTACTTACTTTTTCACTTAACTGTATTTCTATACTTCCTTCTTCAGGATTAATTTTCCAAAAAATAAATTTAAGTCCAAGTTCATTTAACTCAAAAGCGTCTGGCATTACAGCATTATTCTTTAAAATGTAACGAGGATAGGCTTTATATGTTTTGCCATTAATATCAGTGGCCTTTAAAACGGCCGTTACAATTAATGTACTATCGGTGTTTGCATATTGCTGTTCTGTTAAATTTGTTGTAATGCTTTCAATAAGGATAATTGCATTTTCTGCAAAAATGGTATCGTTAACATGACCTATAAAATTGGTTGGTTCTTTATAAGCATCTTTTTTTGCTTCTCTCGTATCGGTTAAATCAGCATATGTAATGTGTGTATAAATATCTCTATCTATAAAATGTTTTGTGTCAGGATTTGATGCTTGACCCATACGTGGGTTATCTTGCACCATTGGGCTTAGTTCAAACGCCTTAATAAATTTACCATGTTCATCTTTTGTAAAGTAATCCATATTAAAAAAAACATCAATGCCTTTTCTTTCTTTTCCTTTGTATGTTACAAAATAATTTCCCATTTGAAGCGTATCACCTTTTGTAAGTAATAAACTTTTTTGTGCATTAAAATTTTCACCTAAACTCGCTACGTTTTTAGTTGAGGTGTTTTGTGAAATGGTTTGTTTCTTCGACGTTGAAATTAAGGCTCCCACTAAGATTAATGCAAAGCCAATGTGTGCAATCGAAGATCCTGCATGGCGAATACTTCCTTTAATAACTTTCATGAAGTAATGTAAGTTGCCGAATACAGCAAATAATCCAGCAATTAGCATCAATGAATACGAAATAAGTATCCATTTTTGAGTACTGTTAGCTGAGCTATAATCGTGTATAAAATATAAAGGGATGCTACTAATTATTCCAAAAATTAATGAAAGAATCATTGGAATCATTAACTGTTTAAAAAATATTTTCTTGTCGGTTTTCTTATATTTAAGATATTGAGTATATCCGATTAAAATTAATACTAAAATAGCAAATGGGGTTTGCCACATATTATAATCTGATACTTTTAACGGTGCTTTTTCTAAATTAAATAATTTATTTAAAACAGGGATAGATGTAAAATAAGTGATAACTAATGCGGATAATAAGAATAGCAATGAACCTACAAACATCCAAAATTCTCTGCTGTATAAATTTTCTTCTTCTTCTTCTTTAGGGAAATTTAAAATATAACTGTGTATGGTTAAAATAATACTTGCTACTACCCACGATAGTAATAAGACTGTTTTATGACCAAACTGAATAGATATCAGCAGTAAAAGTAGTGAGCATATAATGTAAGACACTCTTATTAACTTGTCGTGTATGAGTAATACCACACATAAAAAAATAAACGTTAAAACATAGATAACTAATTGGCCTTGCATACCTAAGTCGGTGAAGGCGTGCACGGAGCTCGTTCCTAAAATACCACTTCGCGTTAAAAAAGTAGAATACAAAACCATTAAAAATGAAAATATAGATAGAAGGTGAGTCATAAATAAAGATCCTCCTTTGTTTTTATTAATCATCATCACGTGTCCGGCGGCTACAATAATTAACCATGGTACTAATGAGGAATTTTCAACGGGATCCCAAGCCCAAAAACCACCAAAACTTAAAGCTTCATAAGCCCAAGCGCCTCCCATTAAAATACCTGTGCCTAAAATCATAATAGAAAAAAACGTCCAAGTGAGGGCAGGTTTTTGCCAAGTTGTAAAATCTTTTTTCCATAAACCAGCTACTGCAAATGCAAAAGGTGGAAGAGTAGAAGAGAATCCTAAAAATAATGTTGGTGGATGTATCGTCATCCAATAGTTCATCAATAATGGGTTTAATCCTCTGCCATCTAATTTTGCTAGATAATTTGGCATACTAATAAAAGGTAAGTTTGCAAAGTCTGGATTTTCTCTTAATAAAATAAAAGGGTTCGTGCCTAATTTGTAATCTCCCAAATAAATACCTAAAAGCATGCTTGCTAAAAAAACTTGCACTAATGAAAAGATGGCCATGGTTGGTGCTTCCCAATGACTGTCAATTGTTTTACGTAAAATATTTCCAAGTACCACATTCCAAAACGTCCACAACAAAAAACTACCTTCTTGTCCTTCCCAGAAGCAAGACATGATATATTCCATTGGCATGCTATTATTACTATGTTGCCAAACATACGAAAATTCGTAGTAATGATTAAATAGCATAAAAAACAAAGTACTTGCAATTCCTAAAACTGAAATAGTGTGAAGAGAAAAACTAAGTCGTGCAAATTTTTTCCATTCTGAGTTTAATGAATTGTCTTTTGCAAAAAAGAAATAGGCAATAGTGGATAGTATTGCTGTAATAAAGGATAGAATAACAAATGAGTTACCAATTTGTCCAATCCATAAGTGCTCTCCAATGTATGTGGTTGTATTATTCAAAGTATATGTTTTATTGAACTTGTGGAGTTCCTGCGTTATATTTACTAGGGCATTTCATTAAAATATCATTGGCATGAAAGTTACCGCCTTCCATTTTTCCAATGACTACTACTTGTTCTGATTTTTGAAAATCTTGAGGAACACTTTTGTGAAGTATGACTGTTTTTTCTAAACCATTATTGTCTTTCATCACGAACGAACATTCGTCTGCATTTATTTTAGGGTCGTATTGTACAGCTATTTCTTTATTTAATTTTCCAACAACGTGATACTCTGTATCAGGATTTGAAATGGCTTCTGCAAAATTAGCATACGATGCATTACTTCCTAAAGAATAAACAATAACGCCTATCGCCACTGCTATTACTATAATTCCAACTATATGAATTTTTTTCATGTTATTTTTTCTCTAATTTTTTTAATTTAACATCTAAATAAACTAAATACGAAATGATACAAATAAATATGATTGATAATACAGAGATGACCACATATATTTTACCATTGCTTCTAAAAGTGTCTGCCATGGCAGGTTCCGTAATCATTGTTTGAGCAGTGCTACTCAAAAAAGTTAGCATGGAACAAAAAAATAAAATTAATTTAGTCTTCATTTTGTTTTTGTTTTAAAAGTGTCATTCTATATTTAATTTCTAATATCCAAAGGCTCATCAATATCCATCCGATAACGGCTGGGTAAAAAACGGTTCTTAAATTACTATCCATATCATATTGTGCAAATTTGGCATTGCCACCATTACCAGGATGTAACGAGTCTGTAAGGCGTGGTAAAATCATGATAAATACATTCATCATCACAAAAGCAAAAATATTATAAACCGCCGCAATACGTGCACGTTTTAGCTCATCAGCAATAGAACTTCTTAAAATGAAATACGCTAGATAGATTAAAACTGCAATGGCAACACCATTTAGTTTGGGGTCTTCAAAAGTCCACCAAGTTCCCCATGTAAATTTTGCCCACATGCAACCTGTTAGTAAGCCTGGAATACTAAAAAATAATCCAACTTGAGCAGCTTGGTCGCTTAGGGTATCTGATTTTAAATCATTTTTTGAAAGTTGTTTAATGGCAAACCAAACAGAAACTCCCATTTGAAATAGCATAGCAAACCAAATAGGAACATGGTAGTAAACGTTTCTTATAGTTTCATTTAAAATATCTAAACGTGGAACCGAATTTTGTAAACCCCATACAATTGTATAAAGAATAAGCAAGGCACCAAGTATTTTCCACCATTTTATCATAGTTAATCTTTCCAAAGGTAATTAAATAAAATTGTTGCTAATGTTATTACAGTTAAGTTTAGCATTAATAAAACAAATAAATATTTGAAGCTGACGCTCCATGCAATGCCATCTATCGCAAATTTACTCAGCTTTACTGAAACCAAAATAAGTGGCATTAATACCGGAAAACTCAAGATAGCCATTAAACTAATGTTGTTTGATGCTTTTGATGCGATCGCACTCATTAAACTTAGTACTCCTGAGAATGCTGTTGAGCTAAATAATAAACACAATAAATACATTCCTAAATCTTGAACCATATTGCCTACAAACCATGAGTAAAAAAAGAAAGTTATAAAACTTAAGACCGCCATTAAAAGCATGTTGTAGATTATTTTACTAAGTATAAAATGACGAGGATGGTAATACATGTAATTAAATAAGGCCTTCCCTTTTGTTTCTTGTAAAAAACTTTTACTAGATACGTTGATGGTGATGAATAAAAATATAACCCAAAATAAAGCGTTCCAAACTGTTGGATTAATTATTTTTTTGAAACATAAAGCAGAAACGAATACAGTAGAAATGATGTAAACTAAAATTCCGGCAAGCGTTGATTTTTGCCTAAATTCAATTAGGAATTCTTTTTTGATTAAATGTGATAATCCGCTATTAAACATGGCGGTACGAATTTACATTCTATTATTCATAAACACAATATTATGGCAAAATGCCTGCCATTATAGCGCGCATATTAATCAAAAATTTTTTACCTAAAAATTTGAAAAAACCCTTTATAAATGTTAGGGGTTGCTTCCGGTATTGATAAAATGTAAAAATACGTTCCGTCAGAAAAATCACCGCCATTCCAGTCATTTTTATAGTTTTCTTTCTCATAAATCACTTTTCCCCAGCGGTTTAGAATGGTAAGCGTATTTGATTTAAAAAATTCTAAATTTTTAAATTTCAACGTTTCATTTACATTATCTCCATTTGGCGTAAACACATTTGCTCCTGAAATTAAAGCATCAACGATATATGAGATAGACGCTGTGTCGGTGCAGCCGCTGGATGCAGTTACTAAAATTGTGATTGTGTAATTGCCTGCAGTTGCAAATGCATGGTTTACGGCATTACCACTAGCTGTGCCACCATCACCAAACGACCAGTAGCTTGTTACTATGCTGCCTGAGGGTATTGTTGATGTATTTAAAAAACTGATGGTTTGACCGGGAACAACTGGAGAAGGAGGTGAACTAGAAAAGCTTGCATTTGGCACAACATCGTTAATGACAGCCGTTGTTTTTGTTGCAACACAACCTTTTCCATCAGTGTATTTGACTGTGATTGGTCCTGCATTGCATACCCAGAGAGTATCTGCTGTTGTTCCAATACTGGTTGACCATGTATAAAAACCGCCTGTGGTAAATGAAGACGTTCCAATTGCTTTTATTTTAACACATTCATTTGGACAAATTTTAAGATCAGGCGCTACTAAATTTAAAGAAGGATTTGAAACAGCAACCGTAAATGTAGTAGAGCCCTTACAGCCATTCGCATCTGTAACGCTCATTGTTCTCACACCTGGAGCACATATGATGGTTGGTGTATGAATGGTTGTTGGAGTCCAAGTATATGAAACATAAGCCGCCATTCCAGTAAGTGGAGGATTTACAGATACTGTTGTTGAAGTTGCAGGAAGGCAAATAATATTATTTTTAACAACAGGAATTGGATTTGGAAATACAAATACGGAATCTTTAGTTGATTTATAACAACCCAATTTTTGGACAGTTACATAGTAAACTCCTGTTGCATTTGCAACAACTGAACAGCCACTTGAGCCATTGCTCCAATAAACATTGTCGTAAGCTGAGCAATTTGTTACCGTAAGCGTGCTGCCAGGCGTAGCACAAATTGTTCCAGCTGGTGAAATGGATAAGGTAGGCTGAGGGACTGTAATGTTCAATATCTTTATAAAATAAGTTGCTGTTGACGATAGGGCTGGTGTACCGTTATCTGTTCCTGTAATTAATACCGTATGAACGCCAGTGATACTTGGAGTTCCAATAACCATCCATGCGAATGTTGTTAAACCTGCGGAGGAGGCTGTAACGCCCATCGGCACAAAATTTGAACCTAATGATGGAGCACTTGGAACAATGGAAATACTTTGGCCTAATTCTGGCGCTAAGAAAGTGGTTGTATAAACTAATGTGTCGCCGTGAGCACATAATCTAATCGTATCACCACAAGCTGATCCACCGCCATTAGGGTCTTGGATAATTGGAGGTAAATTACCCCCAGTTCCACAGGTGTTAAAAAAGTAAGATTTGTTATCTAAAAAAGAAACGCCATCATTTAAACCATAAGGTCCATCGTAAGAAGTGCCCGCCTTATCAAATCGACCAATTTGAATAAAATTTGTATTATCACCTTTATTTACACCTGCAGTGGCAGGTATGCCCCCAAAACCGCCTACACCACTTGATGCCCCTCCTGTCGTCCATTGCATATCACCATAACAAAATGCCACGTTATTTCCATTTGGTAAAATGGGATTTGAGCCATTGGTAATAATTAATTGAAAATCGTTGAGTTTATCCCCCATATTACCGAAATAACCTACCTTATCCCATTTTACAATTAATGAAGTGGGTGTTTGTTTAAAATAGACTAAACCACTTAATGTATTTCGCGTATCTACATCACCCCAAAATGGCGCAATCATAATAGTATCAAGGCTACTTGCATTACCAGCAGGAAATCCACCAGCGCTAAAAGACATCAAATCATTCACAAAAGTGATATTACCATTATTATTAATGTAACAACTTGTGTAAGTTGTACCATAAAAACAAAAATTAAATCCTAATGGAATATTTGCAGAACTGGCATCGTCATTCCTATAAGGAGAGGAATAGCCAACCATTGGAACCAACGAAAAAGTTGGGTCAACAGGCATCATGCACTGGCAGGTAGTAACTGTTGATGTTTTATTATTGGATGGTACGATACTCTCAGCACTAACTTTTGGTTTAGTTAAACTCTGCGTAGATTCCAAAAATTTATAGCGAGTATTTGGCGCCAACTTTCCTGCTTGTTTCATAGCATTGTAAGCTTCAGGAGTTGTAAAAACAGTTTGAGCTTTTATTAAAAATGATAAAAGTATAAATACGACTGTGAAGAATTTATTATTCATAATGGAGAAACTTTAATTATTGTATCTCAAACTTACCATAATTTACTCAAAATAAACTACATTAGCACATAATTTATTTGTTAAAATGAGCAAATTACTCCTATTACTTATTGCAATTGCCGTATTAGCGGTTATTTATTCCTTTTATTTAAAAGCTGGAAAACCTACTTCTTCAATTCATCAGTTTAAATCTAAATCTATAGATGGAGAATTAATTGACTTTGCATTATTTAAAGGTAAAAAGATATTGATTGTGAACACTGCAAGTAAATGTGGATTTACGCCACAGTTTAAAGCTTTGGAGGAATTATTTATAAAATACAAAGATAAAAATTTTGTGGTTGTTGGATTTCCGTGCAATCAATTTGGAAGTCAAGATCCTGGCACAGGCGTTGAGATTAAAGAGTTTTGTACCAGAAATTATGGCGTTACATTTTTGATGATGGAAAAAGTAAATGTAAAGGGTGATAGTATCTCTGAAGTTTACAATTGGTTAACCAGTAAAAAAGAGAATGGAGTCATGAGTAGTTCTGTAAAATGGAATTTTCAAAAATACATGATTGATGAAAATGGATTTTTAGTAGACTATGTGTTTTCTTTTAAGAGTCCAACGTGTAGTAAAATTGTATCTTGGATTGAGAAGAAAGATTAGAATGGAACAAATGTTAAACCAGCCATAAAGTTGAATCGTTGGCTTGGATATTTTTCCCAACGGTAATAACGCATATTAGCGATATTATTAAAGTTGACAAAGAAAGACAACATTTTACTGTAACGGTATTCTGCTCCTAAATTAAAATCACCAACACTTTTGAGCAACTTTGGTTCCGATTTATAAACATTATTTTCTTTAACTTGTGTTAATGCATATTGGTCACCAATAACATAAATATCCGTTTTTAAAATTATTTTACTTTGCAAATTGTATACCGCTGAAAATGTTAAATCAAAACTTGGTTTGTGATATGCCCTGGTTAAATTTTTGGGGTTATATAAATGATAGTTTCCTTTTGCTAATAAATGAATCTTCTCTTTGTATTGATATTTTAATTGTCCAGATACATTAAAGTAGTTAGTGTTATCGTAAATCACATTAAATTTATTATCTACTGTGGTTACATCGTTATAATCAATAACAAAAAAGTGCATGCTATCAATCATGCTGTAGCTTGCTTTTGCATCGTAACTTAAATTCGAGCTCAAATTTCCTTTTAATCCTCCAAACACATTAAATTTTGTATTAGAGTTTTTGTAGTTTATAGTTGATTTTATAAATGGATTTTCGTTAGAAAGACTTCTTAAGCTGTTTTTTTGAAGGCCACCATTAATTCCTGCATAAGGAATAATTATACTTTCGAAAATATCATATTGAAAATTTAGTTGAGGATATACATAAAATTTACCAGAGCCAACATTACTCATCACATCTAATGTGACTGCTAAACCGATATCTGCTTTCCATTTATTTTTATGTGTTTCAAAGTAGGGGTTTAGTTTTACAATCACGTCATTAAATGTGTCGTTAGGAAGTTTATGATTGTAATAATCAGCATCAAGTTTTACAAATAATCTTTCTTTATTAACGTATGTATTAAAAGTTGTATTTAGTTTAATGTTGTTTTCTGAAACTTTATATAAATCACTTAAATTATAGTAAGCTAATTTTACTGCATGATTTATTTTAGTGCTGTCTGTATAATGACTTTGCAAATTGACGCTTGGTTCAAATAACTGATAACTTTGTTTAGTAAAATCTCTTGTAAGTTTATGTTCTGAAGTATCGTAACCATAAAAATGACTTGCGTTTCTTTTGTAATTAAATTCGCCAAGGAGAGTGTGTTTTTTGTAAAACTTTTTAGCAAACAATTCGCCTTCATTATCACTGAATCCGCTATATCCAACATCTTTTAATTGCGATGATGATGATAAATGTTTTAAATGGACGCCATACGCCATGTCTCTTGAACGTAGGCTATTTATCCAAAATTCTCCGTATGGTGTAGAATAATTTCCTAACCCAACTTTAAGTAGCGAACGGTATAATTTTGCCAAAGGTTCATTTTGCATTTTTGCCGCCTCAATTTGTAAGACGTCATATTTTTGAATAAGAGCCGTTGAATTAATGCCGTAATTGATATTTGTTATTTTAGAAGTTGTATCTTTTATCTCAGGCAAATCATTTAGTTTAATGGCATCTTTAATTGTCGGTTCAAAAGTACTTGTTATGGTGTAGTTTTGACTGCTTCCTAACTGTTGTGCAAGTGCAGCTGTTATGTAACCAATGATTAATAAAATCACAAAGATCCACTGAAGCTTTTTTATACGGCGTTTTTGAATCAATTGTTCTTGTTCAAACAAAAATGAGTTTCCGTATTTAGAGGAAGACAACGTGTTTTTACTTATATATTTTTTTGTGTTATCCATATTTTAATTGTCTTTTTTAATTTCAATTTTAGGTTCCTCAGTTTTTAATTTTTCTTGATGGGCTTCAAATAATTGATCAAATAAATCGGCATCTTTATTTTCAGTTTTAAATTCAACTTTTAAATCCTCATTATTTTTTTCAACGTTAAGCAAGGCGTTTTTTCTTTCTTTTATTTCTTTTAATTTTTGAGTTGCCTCTTCTACATATTCTTGTTTGGCATCAATAATAGTTTGCAGCATAAGTTCTGCGTCTGCGTCTGCACCTTTTGCAACATAGCAATCAGACATTAGTAGTAATCCTTTCGTATTCCAATCACTATTAGAGTAATTATAACTCATTAAGTTATTGATTGATTTTTCTACTTGTTCATAATCTTTTTTGATAAAATATATTTTGGCTATATGATATTGAGCTTCTGCGCCAGTACTACTTTTTGCATTTTTGTATATTGACTTAAATTCAATCATCGCATCGTCATACCTTTGAAGTTCGAATAATGCTTTTGCTTTATTGTTTTTCGCTTCATTAAATTGTTGAGGCGTTATTTTTTCTGTATTTAATGTTCTGATGGCGTAGTCTAATCCTGATTCATAATTTTTTAGTTCCATTGCACAGCGCATGGTTCCTATTTTTCCAGATAATTTATTTGAAGGTGTTTCTGCTAAATCATCTAATCTTATAAATAATGGTAACGCTTCATCATATTGTTTATTTTTAAATAAGATGTAAGATGATTTTAGTAACGATGTTTCCGAATAAATACTTCGCGATTTATTGTTGAGGTATTGATAAGATGGTAATGCTTTATCGAATATTGATTTACTGTATGCGCATTCTGCATAACAGAAGTGTGACTCATCTATGTATTTTCCATCAGGATATTTTGAAAGATAGGTCTCAAACTTATTCATTGCTAAAGTATAATTTTTGTCTTCGTAGTAAGCGTCTTTTGCAACCTCAAATAAGGATGTTTCTATTTCGCTCGTATTTAAAGGATTACCAACTGATTTAAAGTACTCTTCAAGTCCAGTGATGTCTTTTTTTGTTTCGTATATTTTTTTAATATTTTCTAATGCTTCTTTTGCTTCAGAACTCTTCGGGTCTTTTTTTACGATTTTATCAAAATATTCAAATGCTTTTTCATCATTATCAGCACTGTTTTTATTGTAGTAAATTAAACCAATTGCTGCAAGCGCGTTATTTGTATAGGAAGAATTAGGAAAATCATCTAATATTTTTTGATAGAATATAAGTGCATTATCACCATCTTTTACGTCTTTAGCATAGGTTTCAGCTATTTCAAAAACAGATGCGGCTAAATAATTTGATTTTTGGTATTTAGTAACAATCGATTTTAAATCGTTTATTTTTTCTTGATTGTTTTTTAAAAGTCCACTGCAAAGTGCTTTTTGATAGATACAATAATCAACATCAATTACATTAAGAGCAATAGCTATTTCATAATAATCAGCAGCTTGAGGATAAACATTAGTCATAAAATAACTGTCGGCAGTTCTAATATTAGCATCCGCAATTTTATTGACATCGTATTTATTTTTTGACATTAAAAATTTTCGGAATGAAATATTTGCATTTTCATAATCTTTTTTGTTTTTCTGCTGAAAGTAGGCATAACCAATATTGTAATTAGATAAATCGTATTCTTTTAAACTGAATGAACCTTCATTAAGCTGAAATGCTTTCCAAGTCTCAAGTGATGTGAGGTAATCTTTTTTAATGTATGAAATTTCACCTAGCCAATATTGTGATAAAGCATTGTATGTTTTGTCAAAATTAACAGCTAATGATTTTTTTAAATATTTGGTTGCACTATCTAATCCAGAATTATTAAAGTATTCAACGCCTTTAAAATAAATTAATTTTTGATACGTCATTTTTAATAATGGATCGAGTGGCTTTATTTTCTCAATTGATTCTATAGCTTCGCTGTAATTCTTGGTTGTAGAATACACGTTGATTAAATAATTATATGCTTCTGTTTTTTTAGGTGAGTTAGGATAGTCGTTGATGTATTTCTGAAATGAAACGATTGCGTCATTGTATGGTGCAAATGATAACTCGTAGCATAATTTAGCATAGCTGTATAAAGCATCTTCTTTTATAGCCGTGTCAAAATCCATCATACTCGCCGCACTAAATGCATTTCTTGCTTTTGATTTATTGGATGTTTGGATGTAACAATCTGCTAAATGATACCAAGCATTTTGTGCTAAACTATCTTTATTTTCAACAGCTTTATCGAAGTAAGGAATGGCGTTTTTGTAATCTTTAATTTGATAGTAGCAGTATCCTAATTCATAACTCCCTTGATTATTTAAACTTCCACCTAGAGCTGCTTTTTTAAAGTAGACTAAAGCATTTTCAAAGTCTTTTAAATTAAAGTATGATTCACCTATCATTCTGTTTATTTCACCCTCTTTTTGTAGGTGAGTGGTATCTTGCAAAAGTGCTGGAGCATTTTTTACAACTTCATTAAATTTACCTTGAATAAAGTAGATTTGAGTTATGTAATATGGCACAACGCTTCCAAATGTTTCATTAGATAATAGTCTCGTAAAACCAGTGAGAGCTGTTTCATATTTTTTCTCTTGATAGGATATATGAGAATAATAGTAATTGGCAGGATGTGCGTATTTATTATCAACATCCTTGATCTCAAATAAATCTAGTTTAGCCTTATCATTATTTTTTTCTATAAAATAGCTATAACCTCTTTTAAAATAAAGTTCTGCTAAATCCTCTTTATTCAAATCATAAATATCAACTTTTTCTAAAAATTGAATAGTTTCTTTGTATTTCTTTTTTCTAAAGTTTGATTTTCCTAAATAGAAATAACCCCATTTTACTTTATTACTTTGTGGATGCTGTTCTATAAATTGTTTCATTTGCCATTCGCCATCTTTATGGAATAACTCAATGCCGCAAGCAGAAGCATAATATTGCGCCTCTGTTTTTAATAAACGATTATCAGTAGGTATTTGCAAAAAATCTAAAAATGATTTTTGTGCCGCAGTATATTGTTTCTTATCAAATAAATCCAATGCTGTTTTAAATAATCTGTCTTTATCTAAATAGAGTTGTGTTTTTTGGGCAAAGAAAATAGGAGATAGCCCAACTAGGATAATCACACAAATTAGTTTTTTAATAGTCATCATGTTGCAATGCGTTTATATAATTAGCAAGCCGATTTACAATTGTAAACGACGATTTCTTTTCAGTTTAAATGATGCAATAAATTTAAGCGTATCGTAATTGTTCTTAACGCATTGGTTTTGTAGTTATTAACGCTAGCATGTTAAAACTTGATGGGTTATGTTTTATTATGGATTTATTATCTCCTTAATTTAGTTTTATGAATAAAGAGGCTGTCATAGAGTTTAATCATGTAACTATTTTCCAAGGAAATGTTCCAGTAATTTCTGATTTAAATTTAAGTTTAAACAAAGGTGAATTTGTATATTTACTTGGTAAAACAGGAAGTGGTAAAAGTAGTTTGTTAAAAACAATTTATGGCGACCTATCGTTAACGCAAGGAACTGGGAGCGTTGCAGGGTTTAACTTAGCGGAATTAAAACGCAAAGACATTCCTTTTTTACGCAGAAAGCTCGGCATCGTATTTCAAGATTTTCAGCTGTTAAGTGATCGAACTGTTTTTGAAAATTTACGTTTTGTGATGACGGCAACAGGGTGGAAAGATGAAGTAAAAATAAAATTACGTGTCAAAGATGTGTTGCAAAAAGTAGGATTGGAAAATAAAGAAACGGTTATGCCTTACCAATTATCTGGTGGTGAACAACAAAGAATTAGTATAGCGCGAGCTTTGATTAATGATCCTGAAATCATTTTGGCTGATGAACCAACAGGAAATTTAGACACTGAAACATCTGAAGAAATCATGAAATTACTTTTAGATATTAGTAAGCAAGGTCGTTGTATCTTATTTGCAACCCATGATTTGTTACTATATAGCAAATTTCCAGCTCGCACGTTGATGTGCGAAAACAATCGCATAGCTGATAGCGCTAAGTTGTAATCAAATTGCTTTTAGTTTTATTTTTTGAAGCAGGGTAGCGTTTCGTTTGTTATGTCTATTAGTTTTACTATTTTTAGTTTCCTATATATTTTTAAAATACATTCCAATGAAAAATAAATTTAATCTATTTAAGTTTTTTGTTTTATTTAGTTGTTATGCAACTTTCAGTGTTGCTCAAAATAAAGCTAAGTTATCTGCATTCACTCAACAATATATTCAGCACCAACTTTTGAGTGGCAATTTAAAAACAAAATTGCCGCACGTTATTTATAAAAAAATAAATAACGCCTATTTTTTAAGCGCCTTAATTAAGGTATCTCCTGCCATTGATGAAGTGAAGTTCAAAAATATTGATGTGAAAGTTGGAACAAAAGCTGGTCTTGTTTGGACGGTTCAAATTCCTGAAAACAAATTCAATGATTTCGTATTAATGAATGGAATAGAATACATTCAGTTAGACGAGCCTATTTATTCTAATTTAGATATTGCAAGAATAACAACACGAGTAGATTCTGTACATCGTGGAATTGCTTTGCCAATGGCTTATACTGGCAAGAATGTAGTAGTTGGTATTTTAGATGTTGGCATGGATTATTCTCATCCTGCATTTTATGATACACTAGGAAATAAATACCGCATTAAAAAAGTATGGGAACAAAAGAGTAGTGGCACACCTCCTGTAGGTTATTATTATGGACATGAATTACTGGATTCGTTGAGTATGGTTACAGCTGGAACTGATAATGCTTCGCAAACACATGGCACACACGTGGCAGGAATCTCTTCAGGTTCTGGTTTAGGTGGCCCAAACTCTTTAAAATATCGCGGAGTAGCTTATGAATCTGATTTAGTGATGGTAGGAATCACTCCTGTTGATACCCAATGGACAAGTGCAGGCATGTCTGATATTATTGATGGAATGAATTACGTGTATACGTATGCTGCCTCCGTTGGCAAACCTGCTGTCGTTAATTTGAGTTGGGGTTGTACGGTAGGTCCTCATGATGGTTCTTCTTTGTTTAGTCAGGCCTGTAATGTTTTAACGGGACCAGGAAAATTATTTGTTGTGTCGGCAGGAAACAATGGCACCAATGCCATTCATGTTAAGAAAAGTTTTACGTTAACCGACACATTACTCAAATCAGTTGTCAATTTTAATGCTTCTTTGGTTGAGAAAAAAACATGGTTAGATATTTGGGGTGATGTTTCAAAATTATTTCAAGTCAAATTGTCTTTGCATAATGGCGCAGCCTTAGTTAGTCAAACTCGATTTTTTACGCTGAACAACACAACGCTCGACACTTTTATTGTTGGCGCATTAAACGATACGTGTTATTTTAAGATTACTTTAATTCCGTCAGATTATAATTCAAAACCGCATGCTTTAATAGATGTTTACAAAAAGTCTGCGAATAATTTATGTTTAACTATTAAATCAAATTCAGGAACGGTTCATGCTTGGACAGGCTATGTTAAAGCATCTACTGGGTATTATGGATCTTTTTCAACAGCTGGTATTACCGGTGCAACCGCTGGAAATTTGGATTACACCATTGGAGAAATGGCTTGTACAAATTCTGCCATTACAGTTGGAGCGTATGCCTCCAAAGTTAGTTATGTTGATGTGGCGGGAAGTTCTTGGAGCTATAACAGTTACGTTAATGCCAATAAAATAGTTCCGTTTTCGAGCCACGGACCAACCATCGATAATCGTATGAAGCCAGATATTACGGCACCGGGCTTAACCATTGCATCTGCGGTGAGTTCATACGATACGGCTTACACTGCAACAGGTTCATCAAAGTCAAATGTAGTAAGATCGTTTATCAATCCGTTAAATGGTAAAACGTATTATTATGGTGAGATGAGTGGCACATCAATGTCATCTCCAATGGCTGCAGGTATTGTAGCTTTGATGTTACAAGTTAATCCATTGTTAACGCCAACTCAAGTTCGTAATATCATCACGCAAACGGCTATTAAAGATGCCTTTACAACGGCTACACCAAATCCAGTTTTATGGGGAGCAGGAAAAATAAATGCGTATCAAGCACTTCGCCAAACACTCTACCAAACGGGAGTTTCAACGATTAATAAAACATATTTTTCAGATCTGATCATATATCCAAATCCGAGTAATGGCCATTTCTTTTTAAGAACAGCCGAGCGTTTTTCGGGGCCAATAAAAATATATGTTCATACGGTTTCAGGAATGCTTGTGTTTTCTAAAGATAAAGTGATGATGAATGAACAAGATGAATTAGAAATTTTACTTCCTTCATTGTCAGATGGACTTTACCTCACAACTATCGTTACGCCAGAAGGAAGTTCAATATTAAAAACAGTTATTCAACATTAAGCTTTAAAAAACTTCTTTAGCAACTTGCTTCGTACTATCAGATGTTCCCATGGTATAGTAGTGTAAACACGGTACGTTTGCTTTTTTTAATTCTTTCGATTGTTCGATGCACCATTTAATACCAACTTCTTTTACTGCTTTATCGTCTTTGCATTTTTCTAATTCTACAAATAATTCTTGTGGTAAATCAATGTGAAATATTTTTGGTAAGGCAATCAGTTGAGAGCGAGAGCTTAATATTTTTAAACCAGGAATGATAGGAATATGAATATCGTTTTTGCGACACAAATCTACAAACTCAAAATATTTTTTATTATCAAAAAACATTTGTGTTACAATATAATCTGCACCTGCGTCAACTTTGGCCTTTAGCCATTTCATATCACTGTATAAATTTGGTGCTTCAAAATGTTTTTCAGGATATCCAGCAATGCCCATACAAAAATTAGTTGGAGAGGCATCCTTCATTTCTTCATCTAAATAAAATCCTGAATTCATATCTTTGATTTGTTTTACTAAATCAATGGCATAATTATGTCCACCTGGTTCAGGTATAAATTGAGATTCAGTTTTAATGCTGTCACCGCGCAATACAAGCACATTATCAATACCTAAAAACTGCAAATCGATTAATGCATTTTCAGTTTCTTCTCGTGTAAAACCACCACATATGATATGTGGAACCGCTTCTACATCATAACGATTCATAATAGCCGCACAAATTCCAACAGTGCCTGGGCGCTTTCGAATGCTTACTTTTTCTAAATAACCACCTTCTCGTTTTTTATAAATGTATTCTTCGCGATGATAAGTGACATCAACGAAGGCAGGTTTAAATTCCATTAATGGATCGATGCCGTCAAAAATAGATTGAATACTTTTCCCTTTTAATGGAGGAAGAATTTCAATTGAAAATAAAGTGTCTTTTGAAGATTTAAGATGTTCGGTAATTTTCATAAACGTAGTGTAATAGTAAAGTACAAATGTAATTAATTTAAAATGAATGCTATTTTTTAACTAGAATTATTTCATGGATTCAGCTTCTACTAAAACTTCCTTTTCTTTGTCATTAAAGTCGCCATCAATGTTTGCAATTTTGTGCATGAGTTTTAAAATTTTCGCCCTTTCTTTTTCGCTTTTCGGCATTTTTAAAGCCAAGCCACTACTTTTTACTTGCTCAAATAACTCTTTAATTTTCGATGCGTTATAGCCCATTTCTTCGGCCGTATTAATCAAAAATAGTTTTTCTTTACTTTGAATAATACCATCAGCACACGCTACTACCATCATATTATTGAGTGCATAATCTCGAGGATCTAAACCTGTGTATTCTAATTTATCTTCTTGCTTGGTTGAATTAATAGCCTCTTCAAATTGTGTTTTAAAATCGATGTATTCGTTTTGTGAAAATAAATTTTCCACAATCCAATCCTTACTATTATCGTTTAATGCGGCATCACAATACTTACAAGTTAACTGCAAAGAATCTTCAACGGGAGCTCCGCAGTTTGAGCAATTATGAGCCATGGCGCTAAATCTATTAGCGGTCATTTTTTTTGATCGGCTTAAAATTAAATAATCTTTTGTGGTGATTGCGCTTGAGTTAATTAAATTTAACTTGTTCGCATTGATACTTACTTTTTGCGTTACAGCTGTTATTGAAAGTGCCGCTAGTATGGCAGTTTCCGTTTCATATACATTCACAAGTGATGCATCTTTGATAAACAGTCGGTTATATAGGAAGGTATCTACGAATTGATTTTTTGTTTTTTCAGTATAGGTGTTTGAACAAAATCTTGCAATTCTTTTTTGGTCGCCCAAGGCAGTGGCAACTTTTAATTGTAGATAAGCGTTTGACGCTTTATCTTCCATGTATTGTGGCGAAAACTCTGAATTTGAATAACCTTTTTCGGTTAAGCGTTTGTAAAATAAAGTTCTGTTTTTAAGTTGATTAAAATTAGAAGCAAATTCTTCAGCTTGTGTAATTTCAGAAAGTATCCAATCGTAATCTCCATTATTTATTTGTGTGCCACAGCTTGGACATTTACTAGTTTCACCTAATTTATTTTCTATAGAATCTCCACAATTAGGACAATTGGTCGCATCAATTAAATTAGTGTTTTTAGTTGTATTTATTTTTTTTACAAATGTCCAATATTCAGTAAATGTTTCATAACCACCACTGTTTAGTTGACTGTATTTTTTTGAAACAAAATCATCTGTCATACTTGCCGTAATTCTCAAATGGATGATATGAAAATTAGTATCATTTTCAACAGCTACAATCCTTAAATCTTCAACATCAATATCCCCAACCAAATTGGATTGTTCGAGTGCTCGCATCATTATAAATTGTGCTTCAAAGCGCTGGTAAATACCATCAGAAATGAATTGACGAACCTCGCTTAAATTTTGTTTTTGCCAAGCGTCTTGAATTTTAAAAAAGGCTGCAGTGGCTTTTTGATAAAATTCAGTTTGACTAAAATTTGGTATGTCCGAAACTAATTGATCAATAGCTTCTACTGTATTATATTTTTTATCGATGCTTACTAAATTATTATAAACTGAACTTTGCTTTTGATTTTTACTAAAGAAATAAATCAAAACAATAATCCCAACTATAACAATAATATTTAGTGGAAATGGTAATGAAAAAATAATAAAGTAAATGATTGCTCCAAATCCATCGCCGCCGCCATGCCCTCCGTGACTTCCTCCTCCGCCATTTCCACCACCACCGCCAGCTCTTGCTATTGCATCAATTGAGATAAATAATAAACAATAGAAAATAAACGTTTTTAATTGTTTTATTTGATTGCTATAGCGAAATGTATGCATGTTCTTAAAATCTGTATCCGAAACTTAACCCTATTTTAAAAGCATTGATAGGAAACGAGTTATTGTAATATGTAGCTGTTGAATTTGCTTTTTTATAAAAAGTTTCAGGATTATTATTTAAAAAGGTTTCTTTTCTGATTCCTAATGCAGCATTTAGGATGATATTGAAGTTTTTAGTGAAACGGTATAGAATACCATTATTAAACATAAAATAACTTCTATTAAGAGTAAAACTATGCTCTTCTGTAGTCGGTGGCACGAATGTGCTTGAATATAAGGGTGTATAATTAGTGATTTCGTTAAAAGTACCTGTATATTGAGCAATTCCAATATATGGCCCCAGAAAATAGGTTGATGATTTTCCAATGTCAGTTTGAAAATTAAATCCGATACCGATTTCGCCAATTTTTCTTTTTATTCGGTAATCAGAAACGTTAATTCTATTGTAATCAAAAAACATAGCTGCTGTCGATTGATTCATGTACGGTTGAGTAATTCCAAGAGAAATGGGGATTATAACATTTGCATGGTTTCCTTTGAATTCATGCAAATAGCTGATTCCTAGCATGCCATTTAGCGGTTCCATGATATTGATGGAGATTAAATGTTTGGTAGAAATTAACTCTTTATATTGACTTGGCGTTGTAACGATGTTATTAGTTTGATTTAAATTGGGGTTGTTTTGAGGAGCCTCCGTTGTAATTACCTCGTGTACCCCATTTTGATAAATAATCAAAGCCACTTCACTTTTTAATAATGAAATGGTTGGTCCATCTAAATAGTTAAATAGTTTGTATTTGATTTCAGTTGGGCTAATTTCTAAGATTTTTACATTTAGTTTAGAGTTGTCTTTTTTAAAAAGTTGGTCTTGTGATTGACTTCTGTATGCAATAAAAAACAAGAAAATAATCAATATATTTTTCATAGTATTTGATTTGAAAATTTACTTTAAATATATACATAAAAACTCAAAACAATTATTTGTCTTACAACTTAATATTTATAAATTTGGCTAACTTTTTAAAACCGTATCAAACACATTACTTACCATGACAAAAATTAAAGTTGCAAACCCTGTAGTAGAATTAGATGGCGATGAAATGACTCGCATCATTTGGAAATTTATTAAAGACAAACTAATCGTTCCTTATCTAGATTTAGATATTAAATATTATGATTTAGGCATGGAGCATCGCGATGCCACTAATGATCAAGTTACCATTGATTCGGCTGAAGCAATAAAGAAATATGGTGTGGGTATTAAATGCGCCACCATTACTCCTGATGAAGCTCGTGTTAAAGAATTTGGATTAAAACAAATGTGGAAATCGCCAAATGGGACCATTCGTAATATTTTGGATGGCACTGTATTTCGTGAGCCAATTGTTTGTAAAAATGTACCTCGTTTAGTTTCAAACTGGACTGCTCCAATTATTGTTGGTCGTCATGCTTTTGGTGACCAATATAAAGCAACTGATTTCGTAGTTCCAGGTAAAGGAAAATTAACTATGAAGTTTGAAGGCGAAGATGGAAAAGTAATTGAACATGAAATTTATAAATTTAATGGCCCTGGTGTAGCTATGGGTATGTATAACGTTGAGGCTTCTATTCGTGGCTTTGCTCATTCTTGTTTCAATGTTGCATTAAATAAAAAATGGCCTTTATATTTATCTACCAAAAACACTATTTTAAAAAAATACGATGGTTTCTTTAAGGATATTTTTGAAGAAATTTATGTTTCTGATTATAAAGCGAAATATGAAGCAGCAGGTATTGTATATGAGCATCGTTTAATTGATGATATGGTTGCTTCTGCGCTTAAATGGAACGGTAATTTTGTATGGGCTTGTAAGAACTATGATGGAGATGTTCAGTCTGATTCAGTGGCTCAAGGTTTTGGGTCATTAGGTTTAATGACTTCCGTTTTAATTACACCTGATGGCACTATTATGGAAGCTGAAGCAGCTCATGGTACTGTAACGCGTCATTTTAGAGATCATCAAAACGGTAAGCCAACATCAACAAACCCAATTGCAAGTATATTTGCTTGGACCCGTGGATTAGAGTTTCGTGGAAAATTAGATAATAACCAAGAGCTTATTCATTTTTGCCAAGCTTTAGAACAAGTTTGTGTTGAAACGGTTGAAAGTGGTAAAATGACTAAAGATTTAGCTGTTTGTACACATGGCAATAAAGTAAATCATGGAGAGCATTATTTATACACAGAAGAATTTTTAGACGCCATAGATCAAAATTTAAAAGCAAAATTAGGGAAGTAATCAATTATTTAGAAAGTTAAAAAGTTTGGAAGGTTTAAAAAGTTTTTTATTCAGTTTCTAACTTTCAAAATCAAAGAATTTTAAAACTTTATAAATGAATCAAGAATTGTTTAACAGAGTAGAAGAAGCGTTAAAGTCTATTAGGCCTTATTTAGAGGCTGATGGCGGCGATGTTGAATTGCTTGAAGTGGTTGACGGTAATACGGCAATATTAGAGCTAAAAGGAGCTTGTAGCACGTGTAGCATGAGTCAAATGACTATGAAGGCAGGTATTGAGGAAACGATTAAAAAAGCAGTTCCTGAAATCACATCTGTTCGAGCTGTGAAAGTTTAAATAGATAATTTGAAATTAAAAATCCTATTCGATGAGTAGGATTTTTTTTAAAGTGTTAGTGAATGTATTACGTTGAACTATGTCAATCCCAACAATGCCTAGAGGCAATTATTGAACTTAGGTATTCAGTATTACGAAAGCCATGGGGTCAATCTAAAGAATCCGCAACAGATGATTTAGAATCAAGTTCAATACATGCATTTATAAAACATAACACTGAGATTATTGCTTGTGGTCGTTTACAAAATAACGGCGAGGGAATTGGTCAAGTTCGTTATATGGCCATTAACGAATATTTTCAGCGACAAGGCTTAGGTACATTAATTTTGAAGTGCTTAGAAGATGAAGCCCATAAAATAAAATTAAAAAAGATTGAATTACAAGCAAGAGAAAATGCCTGTGAATTTTATAAAGTTTGTGGTTATATTATCGAAGAAAAAACGTTTTTATTATGGGATCTTATTCAGCATTATAAAATGTCAAAATTGATTTAGGAAGAATGGATCAAAAACCATTACATATTCTTTTTTTGTGCTCTTGGTATCCTAATCCTGAAAGCATTACCAATGGTATTTTTATCCGCAGGCATGCACAAGCACTGGCGTTAAAGCATGACGTTACAGTCTTGTTTGTTAAATCAACAAATTCGGAGTCTGAGAGCTATTCAGAAAAAGTAGAAGGCAATTTAAAAGAGATTTTATTTTTTTATCCGAAGTCTAAATTTCATGTTCCTATTATTGGTGGTTTTTTTAATTTTTTAAGATTTAAAACTCAGTATGAAAAACAAATTGATGCTTTGCAACCAACTTTTGATGTCATTCATTTAAATACTATTTTTCCCGCCGCTATTCCAGCGTTGTATGCTTTGAAAAAAAATCCAAAAGCATTATTTTTTATTACAGAACATTGGAGTGGGTATTATCCTGAAGACGCTAGTTACAGAGGATTTGTATTGAAGCATTATACTCAAAAAATTGTTGCTAAAGCAAAAACAGTGTTTGTTATTTCTGATAAACTAAAAAAAGCAATGGAAGGCAGTCGTCTTTTAGGACATTATAAATTAATAAATAATGTGGTTGACACTACTATTTTTAAACCAAAAGCATTTCATCAAAATGTCTCAAAAACGCTAAAAATACTGCATGTATCATCTTTAGTAGATCGAGAAAAAAACATTACAGGTATTATTAAAATTGCAGAAAAATTAAAACAACAGCAAGTTGATTTTACTCTAACTATTATTGGGGAAAATGTAAATGAAAAGAATCGTCATCAAGCATTAGCCTATCAAAAACTTAATACAACAGATGTTAAGTTTGTTGGGTACAAGCCAGCTAACGAAATTGCTGAATATATGAATGAGTCTGATGTTTTTTTATTATTCAGTCATTACGAAGGAATGCCAGTTGTTCTCCTTGAGGCTATGTCTTGCGGATTACCGGTAATTACAACCCAAGTTGGACAGGCAAATAAAATAGTGAAGTCAGGCATGGGCGTTGTTTTAGATTCAGATAATATTGATGACTGTGTCGAAAAACTTAGTCAATTTAATCGTGCTCAATTTTTAAATGCAGACATAATGCATCAAGAAATCAAAGAATTGTACAGTTATGAATCTGTTTGCAGTGCGCTAACAAAAAGTTATACTTCTAATTAGTCATCAGATGGTAAAAAAAATCATAACAACATTATTTACAAAAGGATTTGTAGCGTTAATTAATTTAGCTATTTTATTAATTTCATCCAGAGAATTAGGTGGAGATGTAAGAGGTCAAGTGAGTTTACTGATTTTAAATATTGCTATTATTCAGGCTATTAATGAAATATATACTGGCTATGCATTAGTTCATTTTGTACCAAAATTTTCTTTAGGTAAATTATATAGAAATGGATTATTATTTACGGTTCTATGTACATTAGGAAGTCTGTTATTTTTCTTGAGCCTTAGTTTTTTTTCTCAAAAGCAATGGTTGATTCAGATCAAAGAACAACTAGTTCATATTACTATTTTATCTTTTATTATGATTATATATTCTTTTCATACTGTCATCATTTTAGCAAAAGAAAATATTAGACTTTATAATTTTTTGAATTTCTTTCAGCCTGCTATTTTACTAGCTGCTTTATCGATTTATGTTTTTGTTTTAAATCAAGACACGTTAATGAGTTTTATTTTTTCATTGTATATATCTTATTTTTTATCAATGATTATTTCCGTTTATGGCATGTATCTTATTTTTAAATATAATGATGTAAAAACGACATTATTTAATCGAGCGCATATATTTAAAAATGGATTTCAAAATCAGATCGCTAATTTGTCGCACATGTTAAGTAATCGATTTAATTTTTATTTAATTTCTAGTCATGCCTTAGTAGGTGTTTTTTCAACGGCAACCTCTTTAATCGAATCCGTTTTAATTATCAGCAGCAGCGCTGCTTCTATTATTTTAACGCATGTTGCCAATAGAAG
>CANLAV010000020.1 GCA_947487905.1 Bacteroidota bacterium
AACATGTCATTTTTACAACGTATAAACACAGAATTGCGAAAACAAGGTAAGCTTACCTTATTTATCATCATTAATATTATTCTTTTTTTGATTATTAATATCAGTGATCATATTTTTAGTTTTGATGTGATTCAGTATTTAGCCTTTCCGCTTGATTTTTTTAGTGCAATGAGCAAATTCTGGACTGTATTTACCTACATGTTTTCTCATCAAGATGTTGGGCATTTATTTTACAACATGCTTTTATTGTATTTTAATGGAAGGTTATTTTGTGGTATTTTGTTAGAAAAACGTTTTACGTTTGTATACCTTTTAAGTGGAATTTCTGGGGCTTTATTCTTAATGATGTTCTCGTTTTTTTTAAATAAAAACATAGAAATGCTTGCTATCAGCGGGGCTTCTGCAGCTATTTTGGGTGTTATTTCTGCTTTAGCTATTTATACGCCTAATATGCCTATCAGTTTGTTTGGCGTCTTTGAAATGAAGTATAAGTATTTTGCAATATTAGCCTTTGTTTTATTTACTGTGATTGATTTTAGCATTAACACTCCTGGGAAAATTTCACATTTTGGTGGTGCTTTTTTTGGATTATTTTATGGTTATATGTTAAAGAATGGAAGGGATTTATCCTTGATGTCATTTTATAAACTAGAAAAAAAGTCTAAATTAAAAGTGGTACATCATAGTAAAAATAAGTCAGAGGCGAATAGCGAAAATCAGCAAAAAATAATTGATACAATACTTGATAAAATTTCTAAAACAGGCTATGAGAATTTATCAAAAAGTGAAAAAGAGATTTTATTTAAATTTTCGAATAAAAAATAATTTTGCTAAACAATACAATATGAAACAACGCCGCATCATTTTAATTGTTTATTTACTTGCGTTTAGCCATTCTGGTTTTTCACAGTCATTACAAATTGGCTTGTTAAAATACTCGGGTGGGGGCGATTGGTATGCAAATTTAGAAACGTCTTTACCTAATTTAATTAAATATTGTAATACACATTTAAAAACAAAATTGAATCCTGAGCAAGCCATTGTTGAGGTAGGAAGTATAGAATTATTTAATTATCCATTGGTACATTTAACGGGACATGGAAATGTTGTGTTTTCTAATCAAGAGGCAGAGAACTTAAGAAAATATTTAATTGCAGGTGGTTTTTTACATGTGTCAGATAATTACGGAATGGATGCTTTTATTCGACTACAATTAAAAAAAGTATTTCCTGAATTAGATTTAGTTGAACTTCCTTTTTCTCACCCTATTTACCATCAGAAATTTGATTTTGAAAATGGGTTACCAAAAGTTCATGAGCATGATAAAAAAGCGCCACAAGGTTTTGGTTTAATTTATAAAGGAAAATTAGTTTGTTTTTATGACTACGAATGTGATTTAGGTGACGGATGGGAAAATACCGAAATTCATTCTGATAGCTTTGAAGCTCGTGAAAAAGCATTAAAAATGGGAGCGAATATTGTTAGTTTTGTTTTTTTAGGGAAATAATATTTTAGAATTAGTATAAAACAAAAAACTCCCACTTCAATTGTTGAAATGGGAGTTTTTTTTAAATTGTAAAATTTTATTCTTTAATTAATTTATAAACTTCTTGTTTATTATTTTGAATTAATCGAATAAAGTAAATGCCATTTATTTTATTTTGTAGATCAAGATTTTGTAAACCAGAATTTAATTTTGAATTAATCAAAACTTCCCCTAAGCTATTAGTAATAATAATTTGGGCTGTTGAATTTAATTCTATTGTAAATAATCCATTAGTTGGATTTGGATATATTGAAATTGAATTTTGATCTATCTCCTTAACTCCTGTACAAGTATTAACAACAATAGAAACACTACTATTCGCAATACAACCATTTGTATTTGTTGCAATAACAGAATATGTTGTGGTAACAGATGGAGAAACAGAAATAGACATGGTTGTGGCTCCTGTGTTCCAAGTGTATGATGTCGCAGTTGTTGAAGCTGTTAATATGGCACTATTGCCAATGCAAATTAATGAATTAGAACTTAAAGCAATTAAGTTAGGATTTGCATTAACAGTTACCGAACTTACAGCAGTATTTGATGAAATACATCCTAATGCGTTACTTCCGGTCACAGAGTAGGAATTCGTTATAGTTGGAGAAAATGCTATTCCATTAATAACACCACCTGTCCAAGTATATGTTGTGGCACCAATTCCGTTTAGTGTAGTTGTCGCACCCCTACAAATTACTGAATTAGTAACACTTGCAGTGATTGAAAAAGACGATGGTTGTGTTACAACAAATGTGTTGGTTGTAATTGCCGAAGTTGCATCGGTTACTTTACAAGTATATGTTCCTGCGGGTAGACTAGATGCGTTAGAACTTGTACCTCCAATTGGGGACCAAGAATACGTAAAAGGTCCAGTTCCACCAGAAACAGATGCTGTAAGGGCAGCTGTAGATAAGCCATTACAAGTAATAGTTGATGTTTGTGAAATATTTACAAAAAAAGTAGAAAGCGATGTGATTAAAACAAGACCATCGCCTAAATTTGAACCAGAAAAATTAGCTTGTGAAGTACCTCCATTGAAAGATCCACCACCACCACCTTCAGGATAGCCTGTTGTAGTGCTTCCTGCACCGCCACCACCACTATAACCGCCACCACCACCACAACGTCTATTGTTCCAGCTACTAGCACCACCGCCACCGCCAAATCCTCCATGTGCATATTGAGCACCTCCCAAACCTCCATTAACAAATGCCATACCGCCTTTTGCGCCCAAGCCATTTCCTGTAAGTCCACCACCACCATCAGCTAATCCAGCTGTACCACCACCACTACCGGATACTCCACCAACACCATTTGTCGGTCCATTAGCTCCAGAATTTCCGTTAATTGCAACTGTTCCGTCAGATAAACCAGAAAAAGTTATAGCCCAAGATCCACCACCACCACCTGCAATAACAAAAGGACTGTTTAGCAAATCGATTACAAATGAGCCACCGCCACCTCCATATTGATTTGTACCTGGGCTAATTGGAGGAGCTCCTTGTTGTCCAACTAAAATCTTGAGAACAGTTCCTGCAGTGAATGTAAAGTTACCTGACATGTTAGCACCTTTCCCTCCGGTTGCTCCATAACCTTGAGCTCCTCTTGCTTCAATTCTATAGTTCCCAGTTGTAGGAACTGTAAAATTTTGAATACCACTCGTAACAGTTACAGAACCATTTAGATTTGTCGAAAGATAAGCCGCCGCTATTTGAGCGGATGTAGGTCCAACAGACCCTGTAGCACTTGCGTTTGTAAACGTATACGTTGTTTGCGCGTAAAATAAATTTGCTACAAAAATCGTAGAAAATAAAACTACTTTTTTTACTAAGTTGATTTTCGATTTCATGTTTTAATTAAATTGGTTTAGTCTAAATTAGATTTTTTTTGGATAAATACCAATTTCTGATCTTAAATTAATACACTTCTTCTATTTTGTAATTAAATAACAAAAAAACTCCCACTTCATTTTGAAGTGGGAGTTTTTTATTTCCTATCAATTAAGTAATTATCTTCCTAATGCATATAATAATTTAGCATGACCTGCAATGGCACCACCAAATGTTTTTTTAGTATGGTATGGTAAATTAAATTCTTCAGCAGTTTGTTTAATCAATGGCGCTAAATTTTTATAATGAATGTGGCAAATGTTTGGAAACAAATGGTGTTCTACTTGAAAGTTTAAACCTCCAACAAACCATGAAAAAAAACGACTTTTTTGAGCGAAATCCAATGTCGTTTTTAATTGATGAGTTGCCCAGTCATCTTCCATATTTCCATTGGCATCAGGCACTGGAAACTCTGTAGTATCAATAACGTGAGCTGGTTGAAAAATAAGAGCTAATATCATTCCACACACATAATGCATAATTAACCAGCCTGCTAATACCATATACCATTCGGTATTTATTAGCACCATCGGTAAAGCGAGACTATAGCCTAAATAAAATAGTTTGTTCAATATTAATTTAAATAATTCAACACCGTAAGTCGTTTTTTTAATAGCTAATAAACCCATTTTATGATAACGATTAAGTTGTTTGAAATCTTTTGTCGTTGCCCACATAATGGTCATTAAACCATAAAAAAACCAAGCATACAAATACTGATATTTATGTGCTTTTTTTAATTCTGCATTTGGCGAAAAACGCAAAAATCCAGGAGGTGCAATATCTTCATCATGATCGTCAATATTGGTGTAAGTATGATGCAAGGTATTGTGTTGTAATTGCCAATTTATAGAACTGCCACCGATGAAATTCATGCTTCTACACATTAATGAATTTAATGTTGCATTACGAGCATATGAGCCATGGTTTGCATCGTGCATAATCGATAATCCAATCCCACTCATTCCAATGCCCATTAATATCCACATAATGGATTGAACCCAAAAACTGTCAAATTGATTCGTGATTAAAAGAATGAACGGTGTGAAATATAAGGTAAACATAAAGATGGATTTTAATACCATTCTATAGTCGCCATATCTTGATATGTTATTGATTTTAAAATAATCATCTACCCTTTTTTTTGCTGCTTGATAAAAAGTGCGATTAGCATTATTAAATCGAATTGTTGAAGTACTCATTGTTATTGATTTTATTATTATGATGTAAAGTTAATCTTTAATTCATCAACAATCAATTCCCCATTTGGTTTAAAATAAACAATTTGCGGTTAATTGCTTTAGAGATTAATTTCTAATTTGCTTAAAATCAGATGATTGTAAAAAAAATATGATTTTTGTGATCTATTTATAGTTGTATGTAACTAATGATTGGATAATGATCAGTGACTGTTTCAGAGAGGTGGTGATACTGTTTACTTTTAAATTCTTTACTGTGAAATATATAATCAATTCTAAATTTAGGAAATATGCCGGCGTATGTTTGCTCAAAGCCCGAACCAGATTCAATGAAAGCATCTTTAAGATTACCTCTAATGGTATGATAAACATATGATGCTGGTGTATCATTAAAATCCCCACAAACTATGACTTTATATCTGCAACTAGCTATATGAAGGGCAATACCGTCTGCTTGAATGGCTCTTTTTACAAAAGCACGCTTCATTCTTCTTAAAATGCTTTTACTCTTTTCCAATTCGTTTTTAACGTCGGTTGTATCATCGTTCACATCATTTATGAATTTATAGTTGGCTTTGCTAAAGCTAATGGATTGTAAGTGCATATTATATATACGAACAGTATCTTGATTGATTAAAACATCTGTATAAATACAACTATTATTAGTCCGCGTATTGAATTCAAATTTACCTTTTTTAACTATTGGATATTTTGTAAATGTGGCAATACCCCAATGATCGTTACCTCTCATGGTTGTGGTATAAGCAACATGGTAATTTTTGGAAGTAATAATGTTTTTAACTGTATCAATGTTATTAAAATCACCCTTTTCTTCGGATGTATAAAATTCTTGTAAACATAATATTTCTGGGTTTTCTTGGGCAATGTTGGTTAAAATAGTTTTTCTGCTTTTAGTGTCTTTACTCCAATGATATAAATCAAACAACATCGCATTGTAACTCATAATTTTAATGTCTTTTTTTTCTATAACTGAATTTCTATAGTCAATTTGAACAAAACCTAAACATGTTTTTGCGCTAAATAAAATAGCAATGATTGAAAATATAGCTTGTATTCTAAATTGAGCAACCCAAAATAAAACAAAGCAAATATTTAATATTAAAACAATAGGAAATGCAAGTCCGAAAAAAGCTAAAAACCAAAAGTTTTCTGGCGAAATATATTTAGAAGCAACAGATGCTAAAAGACAAATGATTGCAAAGTAATTAAACCATAGTAAAATAGTATTTAACTTAGATAGTTTTTGAGCACGTTGTCTTTTTACAACTTCTCTTAATTCTGAAAATGATATGTTTGAAAAAAAATAAATAAGCTTAAGTATTTGAAGTTTTTTAAATCGATTTTTATGTTAGGCTATCAAACCATCTTTCATTACTAATTTTCTGTCAGCCATATTTGCTAATAGTTCGTTATGGGTAACTACAACAATAGTTTGTTTTAATTCTTGACGTAAGGTGAAAAATAATTCATGAAGTTTTTGGGCATTGGTGCTATCTAAATTTCCGCTTGGTTCATCGGCAAATATAACTTTTGGATTATTGATTAATGCTCTTGCAACGGCAACACGCTGTTGCTCACCACCTGATAATTCTGATGGTTTGTGATTAGCTCTATCTTCTAATCCTAATAGGTTTAATAATTTGTAAGCATTTAATTCAGCTTCTTTCTTACTTGCTTTATTGATAAATGCAGGAATGCAAATATTTTCTAAAGCAGTAAATTCAGGTAATAAATGATGAAATTGAAAAATAAATCCAATGTATTGATTACGAAACTGGGCTAATTTTTTTTCTGATAATGAGGTGATATTAATTCCGTTAAATTCTATTTCTCCACTTGTTGGTTTATCCAATGTTCCTAAAATAGTGAGCAGTGTTGTTTTTCCTGCGCCTGAAGAACCAACAATAGATACGATTTCGGAAGGTGCAATGTGCAAATCAACGCCTTTTAAAACCTCAAGTTCGCCATATTGTTTTTTTATTTGTTTACCTGTAATCATAAAATATGAATGTCAATGATTGAATGTTTTTTTATTTGCTGATAATTTTAAGTTCAGTTCTTCTGTTTTTTGATTTATTTTCTGGCGTATCGTTTGGTGCTTTTGGTCTACTATCACCGTAACCTTTATAGGATAATTTCTCAGCAACATTACCACCTTTTTGTATTACATATTCATACACAGCTTTTGCTCTGTTGGTTGATAATGTTTTGTTTATCGCTTTATCGCCTGTGTTGTCTGTATGTCCACCAAATTCTATTTTTAAATTAGAATTTGATTTTAAAAAACTAACCACCTTATCTAATTCTGCAAATGAGCTTGGTTTTAAATCCCATTTATTAACGTCAAAGAAAATATTTTTTAATTCAATTATCCCAGTATCAATTGGTTGTAATGGAATTTCTAATTGGTATGGTTTGTTATAATCGGTGATATTTTCTTTCAAGAAAAAATTATCACTGTAAAATAAAAATCCATTTTTGCTCACGTTTACAATGTAATTATGATTAGCTGTTAGAGTTACTAAAAACTCGCCAGCACTATTGCTGTATGCCTTAGTAACCGTTTGTTGGGTTTCTAAATCAATTAATTCAAATTGAGCCTCCAAAGGTGCATTGGTTTTTGAATGAAAGGTATGTCCTTTTGCGTATGTTAATTTTTCAGGACGAAGTGATTCAGGCATTTCAAATTGATAGATGTCTAGTCCACCAAATCCTCCTTCGCGTTCACTAGCAAAATAGGCTAATTTTCCACCAGCGTCAACAAGTAAACTATTTTCATTAGAAGCAGTGTTTATTGGATAACCTAAATTTGTGGCTTTTCCCCAACTACCATCAGCTTGTTTTTTACTCATATAAATATCTTTTCCTCCCATTCCTGGGTGTCCTTCGCTACTAAAATATAATGTTTGATTATCTGGATGTATGTATACACTTTCTTCATCTTCAAGTGTATTGATATTGTCAGATAGCTTTATAGGTTCTTTAAATGCGCCATCTTCACCAATCGTAGATGAATAGATATCAGGGTTTTTAATACCTTCTCGAGTTACTTGCCCTCTAATAAAATAAAGTGTTTTTCCATCACTACTAAAGCTTGGTTGTGTTTCCCAATTTCGTGTGTTAATAATAGGGCCAGCGTTTTGTGGCTTTGTCCATTTCCCATTTAATTTTTGAGAATAAAAAATATCACAACTGCCATATCCTTTTCTATCAGGAGAACCATAAGTACCATCCATTTCTACACATGATGCAAAAAACATGTATTGACCATCAGCACTGAGCGTTGGAGCACCTTCATTTCCTCTTGTATTTACCGATAGAATTGGATTGGCTGTTTGCCAAACTTGATTGTTTTTTTTGCTTATAAAAAAATCCTCTTGTTGTGGCGCGTTAATACCTTCGCCTAACCTTACATTTCGTGTAAACATAAACGTATTTCCATCGGCTGTAATGGCAGGGAAATATTCATAATCATTTGTGTTGATGCCAGGACCTAAATTAATTGGTTTAAAAGGAGTGGGGTGCTTAATTGCTTGAGAACCAAATTTTGCGTTTTTTAAAAATTTTTCTGCTACCTGCTTTAAACTTGGATTAATGCGATCGGATGATAAATAAAATTCTAAATTCTTAGTAGCATCATCGTAATTTGAAATTATTAACTGCGCTAAAGCTAAATCATAAAAATTTCGAGGAAAAAATTTCGGGTTAATATCAATCGCTTTTTGAAAATGAGCAATTGCATCTTTCGTTTTTCCTTTTTCCATTAATAAATAGGCAAGAGCAGAATGCGCTTCAACAAAATTGACATCCTCGGTAATAGCTTTATTTAAAAATTTTTCAGCCTCGACATCTTGACGCGTTTCATAATTTTTTTTTCCTTCTTCGTAAAATCTAATTGCATTTTTATTGACGCTAGTATAAGTACCAGAAGGTAAATTCGTTTGTGCCAATGTGCTATAAAACACTATGGTCGAAAAAAAGCTGATACATATAAATTTAATCATAATAGTGAAATTGTATCACAATATAATGAAATATGATGTATTAGGTTACTAAAAAATCATAAATATTATATGTCTAATTTTCAATATAGTTTATCGTTTTAAATTATTACTTTTGAATCATGGAAAGTGTGAGACAAAACAAAGTTGCAAAATTATTACAAAAAGAATTGGCTGAAATTTTTAGAGCTAATGCTAAAACAATGTTTAATGATGCCTTTGTTACGGTAACAGTTGTTCGCATTAGTTCGGATTTAAGTTCTGCAAAAATTTACATCAGTATCATGGCTTCACAAGATGTGAATGCTACGTTTAATATGATTAATGATCAAAAACAACACATTAGAAAAATATTAGGTAATTTAATTGGCAAACAAGTTAGGGTCGTTCCTGAGATTAGTTTTTTTATAGATGATTCTTATGATTATGCCGAAAAAATAAATGCTTTGTTTAATAAGCCTATTTAAATTCAACACACATTGAATCTTTCCTTATTCATAGCAAAGCGATATTTAATTTCTAAAAAATCGAATCATGCTATTAATGTCATTTCATGGATTAGTATCATTGCTATATCATTAACAACAGCTGCTCTTGTTATTGTTCTTTCTGCTATGAATGGTTTAACTGGCATTGTAGCTGATTTGTATAATGCCATTGAACCCGATTTGAAAATTACATCGGTGAACTCTAAATACATTTTAAATCGAGCGGATATCGATCATAAAATAAAATTAATTCCAGAAATTAACACAGTATCTTATTCATTGGAAGAAAATGCCTTAATAAAATTGGATGATAAACAAGCTGTTGTAAATATAAAGGGTGTTGACGCAAATTTTAAAAACCTGACGCGTTTTGATACCGTTGTGAAAGAAGGTGAATATCGTTTCGAATATAATAATCAATTTTATGGTGTGTTTGGAAAGGGAATTGCTAATAAGTTAGGAATTAATGTCAATGATTTTATTTCTCCCATTTCAATTTTTGCCCCTAAAAGAGGCAAGTTTGAAGGTATAAATCCTGATGATGCGTTTACAAAAATAAATGTGAGTCCAGCTGGTATTTTTAGTTTAAATGACGATTTTGATTATAAGTATGTTTTGATTGATTTGAAAGCTGCTCAGTCTTTATTTGATTGTAGTGATGAAGTTAGCATGATTGAAATAAATGTGAAGGATAAATCAAACATTGATAAAATTCAGCAACAATTAAAAAATAGTTTGGGTGAAAATTACAGTGTGAAAAACAAATACGAAGCGAATGATGTATTATTTAAAACCTTGGAGATTGAAAAATTATGGGTGTTTTTAATTTTATCATTTATATTGATAATAGCCACATTTAATATTATTGGTTCGTTAACGATGTTAATTATCGAAAAGAAAAAAGACATTAAAACATTTTATAATATGGGTGCAGACCAACAGTTTATTAAATCAATTTTCATGAAAGAAGGTTTATTGATTACGTTTGTTGGTGCAATAAGTGGTTTAATTATTGGCTTGGGTGTTTGTATGATTCAACAACAATTTCATTTGATTTCATTTGATGATCAGTCTGTTATTTCTTATTATCCGATACAAGTAGAATTTAAGGATATTATTTCAATATTAGGAGTGGTTATGCTGATTGGGTTTTTATCTGCTATTTATCCTGTTAAAGTTTTTACTAAGAATAATTTATTACAACAATAAATTTCAACATAAAAAAGGTGTGAATTTCTTCACACCTTTTTTTATAAATAAAATTTCATGATTTATTTTAACGCTTTATGCTTTTAAAAAACTGAGTATTTTTTCAACACTATCCTTTGCATCACCATATAACATTTCTGAATTCGGTTTATAAAATAAGGGATTGTCTTCTCCTGAATATCCTGCAGACATCGATCGTTTCATGATAATAACTTTTTCTGCTTTCCATGCTTCAATAACGGGCATTCCATAAATAGAACTTGCAGGATCATCTTGAGCGCTTGGATTTACAACATCATTGGCACCAATAACCATCACAACATCTGTATTTGGCATATCATCATTAATCTCATCCATTTCTAATACGATATCATAGGGCACGTTTGCTTCTGCTAGTAAAACATTCATATGGCCTGGTAAACGTCCAGCTACGGGATGAATAGCGAAACGCACCGTTTTACCAGCTTTACGAAGGGTTTGAACCATATCATAAATTGGATATTGTGCTTTAGCAACAGCCATGCCATATCCTGGAACAATGACTACCGTTTTAGCCTCTTTTAATAATACTGAAACTTCCTCATGATTTAAAGCTGTTACTTCACCTTCAATGGCTTTCGCTTCACCTTTAACAGGCGCATTTCCAAAGCCACCTAAAATCACAGAGAAGAATGAGCGATTCATAGCATGACACATATGAATAGAAAGAATAGCACCAGAACTGCCTACTAAGGCACCTGTTACAATCAATAAATCATTGCCTAACATAAATCCAGCGGCTGATGCAGCCCAACCAGAATAGGAGTTTAACATGGAAACAACAACAGGCATATCACCACCACCAATTGCCATAACTAACATAACACCAATAAAAGATGCAATAGCAGTCATAATTAATAAATACATCATTCCGTTTGTGCCCTCTTGTTTAGCAAACAAAACACCTAGTACAATGCTTGTTAGTAGTAACACAATATTGACAGCATGTCTACCTGGATATAATAACGCTTTACTTCGAACTTTACCTTCTAATTTTCCCCAAGCGATAATAGAACCAGTGAAAGTGATGGCCCCAATAAAAATACCGATGAACACTTCTGTTAAATGAATAATATGCGCGGCACCATGAAGCTCATGTGTTTTAGGATCTAAATATGAACCAAAGCCAACTAAAACTGCTGCTAATCCTACAAAACTATGTAAGATGGCTACTAATTGAGGCATTGCTGTCATTTCAACTTTACGAGCTAGCATTAATCCTATTGCTGAGGCAATTGCTATAGCAATTATGATATATGTTTGTCCTGCAACACCTTCTCCTAAAACAGTTGCAATGATGGCGATAATCATACCAATTATTCCATAAAAAACACCGCGCTTTGCAGATTCTTGAGATGATAAACTTCCTAAACTTAATATAAACAGAATGCTTGCAAATAAATATGCTGCTGTTTGAATTCCTATTGCCATAATATTTTTTTATTTTTTAAACATGTTCAACATACGATGAGTCACAACAAAACCACCAACAATATTTATGCTAGCAACTAAAATGGCTATAAATGCCAAAATAGTCATTGGATTTTTTATATCATCTGTGGTTTGTAATAATCCTCCTATAACGATAATTCCACTAATAGCATTTGTAACCGCCATTAAAGGCGTATGCAATGAATGTGATACATTGGAGATTAATTGCCAACCTACAAAAACAGCAAGCACAAAAACAGTAAAATGCTGAATGAATTCGCTTGGTGCGTATTGACCAACTAAAAACAATAATGCTCCAACTACACCTAATTGAATGAACATAGATGTAGCTGCTTTTTTTGATTTAGCTTCATCAGACATTTTTATTTCTTCTGCGGTTGGTGCTACTACTTTTTTCGCACCTCCACCAGCTGTTGGACTAACAGGAAGTGGGGCAGGTGGCCAATTAATTTTACCATCGAATGTAACCATTGCTCTTGAAACGATTGCATCTTCCATGTCGATTTTCCATTTATCAGCTTTACCCATGTCATCTAATAAATGACATAAATTATTACCATATAATTGAGAAGCTTGGCTTGGTAATTGACTTAATTTTCCGACCATGGTAATACCATTATCAGTTGTATAAACTTCTCCGTTTTTTGTAAGAGCACAGTTTCCGCCTGAGGACGCTGCCAAATCAACAATAACAGAGCCTGGTTTCATCGCTGCAACGTGATAATCCATCCATAATTTTGGAGCAGGACGGCCTGGAATTTGAGCTGTAGTAATAACAATATCAACTTCTTTAGCTTGTTCTGAGAACAATTTCATTTCTGCGTCAATAAATTCCTTACTCATTTCTTTTGAGTAACCAGATGAGGTAGCTCCATCTTCTTCTATCTCTACAGTTAAAAATTGAGCACCCATCGATTCAATTTGTTCAGCCACTTCTTTACGAGTGTCAAATGCACGTACAATGGCTCCTAATGAGTTAGCTGCCCCAATTGCTGCTAATCCAGCAACACCAGCTCCAATGACCAATACTTTGGCTGGTTCAACTTTTCCTGCAGCTGTTATTTGTCCGTTTAAAAATCTACCAAAATGATACGAACCTTCAATAACAGCTCTATATCCTGCAATATTTGCCATCGATGATAATACATCCATTTTTTGAGCTCTCGAAATACGAGGAATGGCATCCATGGCAACTGCATTCACTTTTTTATCGGCTAACTTTTGGAGTAATGCTTGATTTTGAGCAGGCCATAAATAACTTAATAAAACCAATCCTTCTTTCATCAAATCAACTTCTTCTATTGAGGGCTCTTTAACCTTCAAAACAATATCAGATTGACTATAAATTTCAAGGGCTGTTTTAACGATATGAGCACCAGCGTCTTCAAATTCTTGATCAGAAAAATTTGCTTTCAAGCCTGCGTTATGTTGAATAAAAACTTCAAAACCTTGCTTTTGCAAACGCTTGACAGTTTTTGGAGTTGCCGCAACTCTCAGTTCGTTTGCGAATATTTCCGATGGAATTCCAACTTTCATATGTTCAATGTATTGTTAGTTAACTATAAATTTGATGTTTAATTTTAAAAATATCTGATAGATTTAATATTAAAAAGAAAAATATAATTTTAGTGAAAATTATTTGTCAAATTAAAGCAAATAATATGATTAATTCAAGTCTCAAAATCAAGATAATTATTTCTTAGTAAATAAAAATAAAAAAGCCCATTTGAATTTCAAATGGGCTTTGTAATACTTAATAATAATTATTTTGTTTCGCTTGGTTTTGATTCAGCAGGCATTGCTTTTTTATCTTTGCAACATGCTTTTTTCTCACCACTCTTTGCATCACCTGCGCAAGCTTTTCCTTCAGCACCTTTTTTTTCCTTGCAACAAGATTTTTCACCTTTTTTGCATTCTTTTTTAGCTGTTTTATCTTTATCATCAAAATTAACTGATGCAGAAACGCTTCCTACTAATCCAGCGAAAGCTAACATTAAAAATACTTTTTTCATATGATATAATTTTAAATTGGGTTTATACTATACAAATATAAAAATTTAAATCGCTAAAAAAAGTGATAATTGTTAGTTTGAATTCTAATTATTGTTAAAAAAATGAAATTTAATAATTATTTTTTTTCTTAAATTTATACATATATCAAAACTAACCATGAAAAAAATAAGTTTATTCCTATCCTTTTTTACTGCATCGTTATGCGGTTTTAGTCAATCAAATCAATCATTTTGGACTGAAACGAATGAGTCAACTATTGAAGTATTGGGCAAGAGAGAAATTGTTCCAACTAAGTATAAAACATATCGTTTAGATATGAATTCTTTAAAAAATACTTTACAATCAGCACCTAATGATAAGGCTATTTTGATTAATAATTCAACTATTATTGTAAACCTACCGATGCCTGATGGCGACATTCAAAAATTTAAGGTTGTAGAAGCTCCAGTTATGGACGAAGCGTTGCAAACTTCCTATCCAAATATCAGAACATACAGTATTAAAGGTATTGATGATGTTTATGCAAATGGGAAAATCGATTTAACAGAATTTGGTTTTCATGGGATGATCAGAAGTGTACATGGAGATGTTTTTATTGATCCTTATTGTAGATTAAATACTACTGATTATATTTCTTATTATGCGATTGATTTTATAAAACCTATCAGTGAAAGAGGAATTTGTGAAGGTGTAATTGACAGTGAGGGCTTGAATAGTCAAATTTCTGCACCATCAGCTGTCATTTGTGCAGGGCCCAATTTAAGAACATATCGATTAGCCATTGCTTGTACGGGTCAGTATGCTGTTGCGGCAACTGGTTCAGCTACACCCACTACTGCTCAAATTTTAGCAAAGGTTGTAACAACAGTAAATCGAGTAGACGGTGTTTATGAAACTGAAGTTGCGGTAAGATTAGTGCTTGTTGCATCAACCACTCTAACATTGTATAATAAAACAGCAACAACAGGTGTTATTTCACCTGCACCAACAGCAACAGCACAACCTTTTGCAGGAAACAGTAACGCTGGAACTTTAATAAACGAAAGTCAAACTGTCATTAATAACCAAATTGGTTCTGCTAATTACGATATAGGACACACCTTTAGTACTGGTGGTGGTGGTTTAGCAAACCTTGGCTGTGTATGTGGAACAAGTAAAGCTAAAGGAATAACTGGAAGTTCTAGTCCTTTTGGTGATCCTTATGACATTGATTACGTAGCTCATGAAATAGGGCATCAATTTAAAGGAAATCACACGTTTAGAGCCTCAAGTGGTTCTTGTGCTGGAAATGGAAATTTAAGTACTTCTGTGGAGCCTGGAAGTGGCATAACTATTATGGCTTATGCCGGAATTTGTAATTCAACCAATAATTTAGCACCGAATAGCATCGCTTATTTTCACGCTGTGAGTTATGATGAGATTATGGCATTTACGACTACAGGAACAGGAAGTTCGTGTGATGTGGTAACAAGCACTGGTAATAATGCTCCAGTTGTTGCTGGACTATCAGCATACACCATTCCTGTAAATACGCCATTTATTTTAACGGGTTCAGCATCAGATCCAGATGCTGGTGATGTATTAACATATCAGTGGGAAGAATTTGATGCTGCTACGTCTTTCGGAAATTGGAATGTTGGAACTAAACCATTTTTTAGATCGTATAATCCTGTTTCAACTACATCACGTATGTTTCCAACCTTAGCAACAGTTTTAACTGGAAGTTTACAAGGAACAATTGGAGAGTATACACCAATGACAGCTCAATCATTGAAATTTAGATTTACAGCCCGAGATAATAAAATGGGTGGAGGTGGAGTTTGTTCTTCTACTACTGCTGTAACTGTTAATGCGGCTGGTCCATTCGCTGTGACTTCTCAAAGTGTGATTGGCATTTCCTATTTAAGTGCTTCAACTCAATTAGTAACTTGGAATGTAAACGGCACAGATGCGGCCCCAATAAATTGTTCTAATGTGAATATTTATGTGAGTACGAATTCAGGAACGACATTTACGCTTGTATTAGCTGGTACACCCAACGATGGATCAGAGGCTATTGTTATGCCTAATGTAGTTGGTACAATATCAACTTGTCGCATAAAAGTTGAAAGTGTTGGTAATATCTTTTTTGATATCAATGATAAGAACTTTACTATTTCTTCTGTAGTAGGATTAAATTCAATGGTTAGTGCAAGCAACATTGGATTAAATCTTTATCCGAATCCATTTTCTAGTTCAGTTAAAATTGAAGTGTTTGGAAATTCAAGTTTAGATGCAAGTAAAACGGCTATTCATGTCTATGATTTAATCGGTAATTTAGTAAAATCAGAAGTTATTAAGCTTACTGAGAATTTTTCCAAAGTATATGATTTTTCTGATTTAGCAAATGGAACTTATATTGTTGAAGTGACTGATGGCAAACAAAAAGCCGTTACTCGTTTGATAAAAATGTAGTTTGATTAATAGGTAAAAAAAAGCGCTATTCCACAGAATAGCGCTTTTTTTATTAATTAATTTTTAATTTAAATGGAATTTCAATATCTGTGTCTCCAGGAGCAAACGTTCCATTTTTAACACCAGGTTGATGTTTTAACGTAATGAATAATTGGGATTTACTCATTGGCATACTAGGTGTTTGCCATTTAGTCGATAATCCTATGCCGCGCAAATTAGCATCTAAATCTAAATACGTAACTGTTGTCATACTTCCAGTTAAATAAACAGAGTAGGGGTTTCCCGTTGGATTTAATGAATTAAAGAAGAACATGTGATCTACGCCTTCATTTAAAACTTCATGGCTAATAGTATCAATTATCGATTTAGATTCGTCAAGCAGTAAAATATTTACTGTGTAGGTTTTATTGACGTTTAAGTTGATAATAGAATCACTTTGCGGTGTTAGAGTGTTTGATAAATTTCCGTATGCTCCCGCCATTCCACCATCTCCATCTAGGTCTTGAAACATATAACAAGTAGTTAATGTTCCGTCGTTAATAGCTAACTTCATGGTAGTAATAATTTCTCCATCATTGGTTGGTGGAGTTGGTGCATCAGGAGTTGGTTCTGATTTTTTGTCTTTTTTACAAGCACTAAAACTAAGTGCTAAAATTGCTACGTAAGCAATTGTTTTGATTGTTGTTTTCATAGTTTTTTGATTTATTTATTTCAATTATTAATTCACCCCGTTTTGTTTTTTATTATAAATAGTTAATGGCACCTTAATGCGTATGCCAATATTTCGACCTTGTGCATCTGTAAAATATCTAAACCGATCTAAGTAATCTCTGTAAATGGTATTCATTAAATTTGTGGCCGTTACAGCCAAATTTAATTGTTGATTTCCAAATTTTAAATAGGTTCCTATTTCAGCATTTAATAAACCATATCCTTTTGGTGGGTTTGCAAAATCAACATTGACAGGTACACGCCATTGCTTGGTAATATATTGATAACCTCCTTGTATATAAATTTCAGTTATTTTTTTTGAAATTGTTGTATTGGCTTTTAAGTCTGCAGAGTATCTATCAGAAGGCATATAAATTAAATAATCGTTTACTGAGTAATTCCAAGCTCTTAAAATCATGGCTTTTAAAATGAGGTCAAAATGATTGTAAAAACGATTTGTTGTTTTCCCATCAAAACCACTTATACGTGCATTAGTTTGTTTGTAATTAAAAACAGGAAAAGCGCCTCTAATGGTTAACTCTGGCTCAGATGCTGGCTCCATATAAATAAAATTAGTAAACTGATTATGGTAAATAGTTAATTCAATATCCATGTTTTTTTTGCGATAAATACCTGTACTCGTGAAATTATAAACTTGTTCAGTTTTTAAATTGGCATCACCGCGTTCAATGGCTCCTGCTCCTTGATGCAGTCCATTGCTATAAAGTTCATTGGGCGCTGGTGCACGCCATGCCGACCCAATATTTATAAAAATAGTTAAGTTCTTTTTCGGTTTAATGATACTTCCTAAATTCCATGATAGATTATTAAAATTAAGTTCAGGCTTCACTAAATTGTTACCGATGTAATAAAATGATTGTAATTTTTTTTGGTCATAACGTATTCCTGCTTCCACTTCTATATGTTGTTTCACAAATCGTTCACTTGCAAAAAGTCCCCATGAATTATTGATGTAGTTAGGAATAAAAAATCGACCTAAATACACATTTTGTTGATTTAAATAGCTGCCGCCAAATTGGCCTCTGAATGATTTTATGTTGAGGTGTTCAATTAATAAATCTATTGTTTGTGAGGTAATTCTATAATCTAATTCAGGTTTATTTAATTCCGCTAACGTATTATTACGAGGTAAATGCTTATCGTATTCTTTTCGGATATTATATTGATAAGCATATTGAACAAATGCCTTCCACTTGTTTGTTATGTGTAAATGAAATTTACTTTTTAAAAGTTCATGAGAAATATCTTGATAAGGACGAGCTATATCATAACTAAAAGTTGCTAAACTATCTTGAGGTTTATTTGAATTAAATGCAGCTTGTAAATCAGTTAAATTGCCAACATGAGCGCTACTAAAAATTCCAATTTTTGTGTTGAATTGAGAGTAATAGGTTTCTAATCCCCAATTTTTGCGATGGTAATTGAGTGCATAAGAAAAATTAGACTCTTGCACTCCCGTGTTTTTTAAATAATAATTAGGAGAATTAATATTCCCACCTTTTTTTAAGGTGCCTTGTATTCTCCATGAAAATCCTTTTAGTTTATCGAAATAGCCTTGTAGTATGCCAGATGCAACTCCCAATCTTCCATTGCTTAATCCAATGACATTTATTTCACCAGTTATAGATGCCGTATCAGGTAAATTATTTGGTTCTATCAATACAACGCCAGCCATTGCATCACTTCCATATCTTACAGCATTAGCTCCTTTTATAACAGATATTTTTTGAGCAATAAATGGGTCAATTTCTGGAGCGTGTTCATTTCCCCATTGCTGTCCCTCTTGTCGGATACCATTATTTAATATTAAAATACGATAACCTTGCATGCCGTGAATCATAGGTTTTGAGATGCTATTTCCAGTATTCAATGAGGTTACACCATTTACTAATTTCAAGGCTTCTCCTAATGTTTTGCCCCGTGCTTGATCTAGTTCTTTTTCTTTTAAATCATAAACTGTTTGCGTTTTGATGAAATCGGGTTGTTTGTCTGTTATTTCGATTTGACTGAGCTCATAATTACTATGAGGTAATTTGACAATCAATTTGTAATCTTTTTTTAAATCAATGGAAATGATCGTATCCGGACAACCAAGATGTTGAATTAATAATTGGTAGGTGCCAATGCATAATTTATTAAATGAAATATTGCCATGTTCATTTGTTGCATTTATTTGTTTTGTTTCGTTAATACTAATAATGGTACCTTCTAATTCATCGCCATTATCTAAATCAATAACTCTAATACTCAGATTTTTATTGCAGTCAATTTGAGCGCTTAGGGTATTACTTAATAGTAAATAATTAAAAAGTAATACGCATACGTATTTACTAAAATAGTTGTTCATGGATATTGTTGTATTGAAAAACCCCTTAGCTACCTTATTTTACAGGATCGTAGCCACTGCCACCCCAAGGGTGACATCTAAAAATACGCTTTAATGACATCCAACTTCCTTTTATGGCACCGTATTTATTTACAGCATCTAATCCGTATTGAGAACAAGATGGTGTAAATCTACATGATGGCTTTAGTAAAGGTGAAATGGCATATTGGTAAAAGCGAATGATAGCTATGGGAATGAATTTCAATCTATTTTTTTTAAGAGTTTATACTAATTAATTATAAAAAAATTAGGATAAAGTAGGAGGACCTCTTAAAAATGAAATAGTATAGAAAATATTTGGAATTTGTTTTTGCTTAAAAATAAGCGTACTCTTTTTTGAAACATCTATTGGTAAAAAGTTTAAAATAAATTTGAAAACAGTGTAATAAATGGGTGTATCAAATTTTTCAAAATTACAATCTTGAGTTTCATCATTTTCACTAACTTCTAAAGCAGATGTTGATGTGTGATTTACATTATGTTTATGCCCTAATAACGAGTGAATATAAGATTTAGGGGTAGAAACAAATAATACAGCTATTAAAAGTAATACAGATGTTAGTATTTTAATATTCGATTTCACTAACACAAATATAACGAAAATAATTAAGTGATATAAACGTATATTTATTAAATTTGAATACCTAATCATTAAAAATTATGAAAAACATTTATTTTTTAATCTGTTCTCTTTTTGTCATTAATCAATTTAATGCTCAGCTTACACTAACTAAGTCGTTTAATGAACCTATTATTGGTGATTTTTTTGATGCAAAAAGTATAGATACAACCACAACATTACCAATGAGCCTAAATGGAATGGGTGTAACGTGGAATATATTGGGTATTTCAGAATCTAGCGCATTAAATACAAATACTTATTCTCCAGCATCAGCTTATCCTGGAGCCTCTGCAACATTTCCTGGATTAAATTTAGTAAAAGAAGATCAAACCACGGGAGATTTAAATTATTTTAAAGTTACTCCTTCAACCTTTGAATTAATAGGTTCATTCACCAGTTTAGGTGTTGCCAATGCAGATTTAAATTACAACACTAATTCAGCCATTTGGTTAAGCTATCCAGTTAGTATGGGTTATACAAATAATGATATTGGTGCAGGAACAATTACAACTTCAACCCTTTCAGGCACATTTACAAGCACAATCCAAACCGTTGCTGACGGTTCTGGTTCTTTGGTTTTTAACGGAGGTGTTACTTTAACTAATTGTTTGCGTGTTAAAACGAAACAGCGTATTTCGTTTGCATTTTTAGCAGGTCTGTTTTCAGGAACGGTTAACCAAACTATTTATAATTATTACCATAGTTCATCCAAACATCCTGTATTTACTGTTTCGTATAATCATATTGTATCGCCAGGTTTATCTTTTGCTGGAATTCCACCCATTGACAATCGACAAGCCAAAGCAGAAATGTTATCTACACTTACAATAGGGCTTAATGATTTTAATAGGCAATCACTTTCCTTTAAAACGTTTCCAAATCCAGCAACTGATGATTTAAACATACAACTTGTTTTAAATCAAAATGAAACTTATACAATTGAAATTATAAATTCGCTCGGACAAATTGTAAATTCTCGTGGATTATCAAATTTGAATCCGGGTATGCATAATGAAAACATAAATGTTTCAAATTTAAAGACTGGAATTTATTTTATTAAGGTGAAAGGAAAAAACAGCTCTGGGTTGCAAAAATTAATGATTAATTAATTTATTTTTTAGAGGCATTTTTAATTTCATATTTTCACAACATGGTTTTTAGTAGTATTACATTTCTTGTTTATTTTTTACCAATTTTTTTGTTGGCTTATCATCTTACCCCGAATAAATTTAAAAATGCTTGCATTCTTATTTTTAGTATTGTGTTTTATGCTTGGGGTGGACCTAAATTTATTTTTGTGTTACTTGGAACTACATTTTTAGATTTTTTCTTGGTTTCCAAAATGCACGAAGCCAAAACTAATAGCGGAAAGAAACAACTCTTGGTTATTTCATTATTAATGAATTTAGGTTTATTGTTTTATTTTAAATACTCAAATTTTTTTATTGATAATATTAATGAAGCGTTATCTATACTTGGTGTTAAAGAAATAACTTGGTTGAAAATTGTTTTACCAATCGGTATTTCATTTTATACATTTGAGAGTGTAACTTATGTTGTTGATGTTTACAGAGGAATTCATAAACCTTTGAAAAATTTTTGGAATTATCAAACCTACATTTTATTATTTCCAAAATTAATTGCAGGTCCGATTGTTCGTTATCATGATATTGCTGACCAAATTACAGATAGAGAAAAAAATTATACGCCTGATGTTAAGTTGAGCGGGTTTTATACCTTTTGCATTGGTTTAGCCAAAAAAGTAATTATTGCTAACACGATTGGTGCTCAGGCTGATGATGTTTTTAAATTATCAATCAATGAAATTGATAGTGCCGCTGCATGGGTTGGTGCTATCGCTTACACGTTTCAAATCTATTTCGATTTTAGCGGCTATAGCGATATGGCGATTGGTATTTGTAAAATGATCGGTATTCGTCTACCAGAAAATTTCAACAATCCTTATTTATCATCTAGTATTACTGAGTTTTGGCGACGATGGCATATGACTTTGGGTTTATGGATGAAAAATTATTTATACATTCCGTTAGGTGGAAATAAAGTGAAATCAAAATTGTATCGAAATTTATTTATTGTGTTTTTATTATCAGGTCTTTGGCATGGTGCCAGTTGGAATTTTATTTTATGGGGCGCTTTTCATGGATTATTTTTAGTGCTTGAACGTTTATTTTTATTAAAGTTTTACGAAAAAACAGGAAAGTTAGTGTCAACACTAATTACGTTTTTAATTGTAGTTGTTGGTTGGGTTTATTTTAGAATAGAAGATTTAACCTATGCCAATCATGTTGTAAAAAGCATGTTTAGTTTTAATTTTTCGGACGGGAAATTTGCCTTGCATAATGATTTTTATTTTTCATTGTGTTTATCAGTAATCTTTTCGTTTTTCGCATTCATACCCTTTACAAAAAACATTCAGGTAAAAGTTTATGGAGAAAATCATACACTTGTTTCAAATACATTGATGCTAACAATGAGCGTATTATTATTTTACATTTCATTGAGTTTTATAGCAGCATTGGATTTTAATCCATTTATTTATTTTAGATTTTAATGACGATGAAAAATAAATCAATTAATATAGGTGTTGTCATTGCTTTTCTTTCATTAGCTTATCCAATGCTTGTTGGCTTGATAAATAATAATAATGTTCCAAATTTGGTTGGAATAGTAATCAATCCTATTAATCCAGATTCTTTGCTAAAGAAGGATAAAAGTATGTGGTTTAGTGGAGAATATCAAACGTTGAGAGATGATTACAATAATGATCATTGGGCTTTTAAAGAAAAATTTGTCCGTTTAAACAATCAGTTTTATTACGATGTTTTTAATCAGTTGCGTGTTAATCGATTTGTGTCTGGTAAAGATAATTATGTGTTTAGTGAAACCTTTATTTATTCGGCCTATGGCGATGATTACATAGGGCAGTTAAAAATTTCAGAAAAAATTCGCAAAGCAAAAGTGATACAAGATACCTTGAAGAAAAAAGGCATTGATTTATTTTTTGTTTTCGCTCCAGGTAAAGGCGAGTATTGCTCTGAGCAAATTGATGATAAATACAAACATCCTATAACTAATACAAACTACAAAGACTATATCTCTCTGTGTAAACAAAATAACGTTAATACGCTTGATTTAAAGGCTTATTTTCAATTATTAAAACCAAACACGCCTTATCCATTATTCCCCAAATTTGGGCATCATTGGAGTTATTATGGCGAATGTTTAGCTGTTGATACTATAATTAAATTCGTAGAGCATTTGCATCGATGCGATTTGCCAGATATTGTTTGGGATGAAATTGATTTAGTTGATACAGCAAGAAGCAGAGATGCAGACGTTTTAAACAGCATGAATTTATATTACAGTCCAAAACAAAACCAAAAACTTGCTTATCCAAGCATTTCTTTCGAAAAAGATTCGTTGAAAAATAAAACGAAGGTATTAGCTGTGGCTGATAGTTATTGGTATGGACCAGTTTACATGGGAGTTCCGCAAAATTGTTTTGCTTCAGGATCATTTTGGTATTACTATAATAAAATAATTCCAAATCCAAGTTGGGCATCAGAAAAAGTAGAAGTGTGGCAGTTAGATTTGAAACAAGAAATTGAGAGCAATCAAGTTATTATGTTGTTGTATTCTGATGGAAATTTATCATCGTATTCAAATGCGTTTATAGACGATGTGTATGAATTGTACACAAATCCAAAGTTGTATTATCAAAGAAATGAAAAAAATAAAGCATTAAAAACTAATCAAAAACTAATTAGAGAAACACCTAATCTTTTAAAAAAGTCTACTAAAAAATCACAAGACCTCCAAATTCCTCTAGATTCAGCGATAAAGATTGATGCGATGAAAATGCTTGAATTACAATAATCCTCATCATGACAAAAAAAGAAACACTAATCTTATTAACGCTTGCATTCGTTCAATTTTCTAATATCATCGATGGTATGATTTTGATGCCATTAGCACCAACGATTAAAACCGTTTTTCATATAGACACTCAACATTTTGGTTGGCTTGTTTCATCATTTGGTATTGCCGCTGGATGCTCTGCTTTTTTTTCTACATTTTGGGCAGATAAATTTGATCGAAAGTATATATTAATTGCCTTGTACATCGGTTTTATCATTGGCACGTATTTATGTGCCATCGCCCCAACCTATGAATTATTTTTAATAGCACGTATTTTTACTGGAATTTTTGGTGGTGTGTGTGGTTCGGTAATTCTAGCTATTGTTGGTGATATCATTCCAAATGAAAGAAGAGCTTCCGCCATGGGAATGGTGATGATGGGTTTTGCATTAGCTGCTGTAGTGGGCATACCGTTAGGTTTAATTTTATCAAATAAGTTTGGCTGGCAAATGCCTTTTTATGTGATTTGTGGACTTGGTTTTATCATCTTAGTTTCAATTATTGCCTTTATCCCAAATGTAAATGCGCATTTAAAAACAGAAAACAAAACAACGTATAAGCATTTTTATAACGCTTTATTTGCTGATAAATCAATGCAAATCGCATTATTTGTCCCTATTGTCATGATGGTAGCACACATGGGAATTATTCCTTACATCACTGATTTTACAGTCAATAATTTGCATTTTAATAAAGAAACGGATGTTCCGTTGATGTATTTAATTGGAGGTTTATTATCGGTTGTTAATTCACCTTTAGTTGGGAAATTATCTGATAAATTTGGACGTTACAAAGTTTTTGCGATTCTTAGTTCGTTAGCCATGATCCCAATTTATTTTATCACACACTCAACAAGTACGTCAGTGGGTTTGTTTTTATGTTTTAGTTCTATGTTTTTTATTTTTTCGGGTGGTCGAATGATTCCTGTTCAAGCCATGATTACATCGGCTGTGTTGCCAAAATTTAGAGGTAGTTTCATGGCTTTAAATTCTGCTTTACAACAATTTACATTAGGTATTGTAACGTTTATTGGTGGCACCATCATTACCAACAATGCAAAAAGAGAATTAGAACATTATACGATTGTTGGTTATATTGCCATTGCAGCAACTCTTATTTCTATTTGGTTGGCAAAAAAAATAAAGTTGGTTGGATAGTTTAAATTAAAAAAAAACCTTCAAACTTGAAGGTCTTTTTTTTAATAATTAATAAGCTTCATTAATTTTTCTTTAAAACGTTCTTTAGGTAAAAAATTAATTTCTAAATCTGCGTTCATTGGAACTGGCGTATCCAAGCTACCTTCGCGCATAACAGGTGCATCTAAATATTCAAAACAATGTTCTGTTATTAACGCACTCAATTCTCCACCAATACCACCTGTTAAGGTATCTTCATGCAAAATAAATGCACGACCAGTTTTTTTAACGTATGTGAAGATGGCCTCAGTATCAAGCGGTGCTAACGTTCTTAAGTCAATTAAATCGGCACTAATTTCTGGATGAGCCTCTAATAATTCAATGGCCCAATGCACACCTAAACCATATGTTACAATGGTTACAGATTTCCCTTCTTTGACTAATCGGGCTTTTCCAAAGGGAATGGTGTAGTATTCATCTAAAACATCTTCGTTAATACTTCTGTATAATCCTTTGTGTTCAAAAAACATGACTGGGTTGGGGTCTTCGAATGCAGCCAGTAATAAACCTTTTGCATCACTTGGAAATGCTGGATAAGCAATTTTTAATCCTGGTGTTTTAAAAAACCAAGCTTCGTTACTTTGACTGTGGAATGGACCAGCGGCAACGCCTGCACCTGTTGGCATTCGCACAACAACGTCAGCATTTTGTCCCCAACGATAATGCGATTTAGCCAAGTTATTAATAATTTGAGTCATACCTTCGGTTACAAAATCAGCAAACTGCATTTCGACCATAGCTTTATGTTTATTGATGGATAACCCAAATCCTGTTCCTAAAATGGCTGATTCGCATAAAGGCGTATTTCTTACTCTTCCTTTTCCAAATTCTTCAACAAAGCCTTCTGTAATTTTAAATACACCTCCATAATCGGCAATATCTTGGCCCATTAAAACTAAGTTTGGGTGTTTGCGCATCGCTAATCGCATGCCATCACTGATAGCATCAATTAACCGTTTGTTAGTTTTTGCGCCATCATGCTTTGAGCTATCTTCAATGGCGCATAGCATATACATGTCAGATAATTCTTTTTGCGTATTAGGTGGTGGTAATTTTTCGGTTTCAGATTCTTCTAATCCTGATTCAATAGTATGTTTTATTTCTGCACGAATACCTTCAATCATATCTTCAGTTAATACACCTTCATCAATTAAAAATTTTTCAAAGGTATTAACAGGGTCTTTTCTTCCCCAAATATCAAACAATTCTTTCGGTATATATTTTGTTCCAGAAGCTTCTTCATGCCCACGCATGCGAAATGTAACGCATTCTAATAAAACAGGACGAGGATTTTCACGAATAGATTCCGCTAAATTTTTAATCGTTTCATAAACTTTCAATACGTTATTTCCATCAATGGAAATCCCTTCGATACCATATCCAATGGCTTTATCCGCAAACGATTTACATTTAAATTGTTCGTTACTTGGAGTTGATAAACCATAACCATTATTTTCAATCACAAAAATAACTGGTAAATCCCAAACAGCGGCTGTATTGATACTTTCATGAAAATCACCTTCACTAGCGCCACCATCTCCACTAAATACAACGGTTACTTTTTTATCTTCACGTAGTTTATTTCCTAATGCAATACCATCAGCAACGCCCAATTGCGGACCTAAATGCGAAATCATACCAACGATATGGTAATCTTGAGTTCCAAAGTGAAAACTTCTATCACGGCCTTGAGTAAAACCACTTGGCTTACCAGTAAACTGAGAAAATAATCTATGCATAGGAATGCCACGCGTTGTAAACACACCTAAATTACGATGCATTGGTAAAATAAATTCATCTTGATTTAAAGCTGCAGCAACACCAACTGAAATGGCTTCTTGCCCAATTCCGCTAAACCATTTTGATATCCTACCTTGACGCAGTAACAGAAGCATTTTTTCTTCAATCATGCGTGGCGTTAAAATATTTTTATAGAGTGTTAAAAGGGTATCATCTTTTTGTTTTCTTCTATCAAACTTAATTGGAGTTTCGGCTGTAATCATTTGTCATAAATTATGTAGCGAAAATAGGTATTTTAGGTTATTTTTGAAGATAAATAATGAATAAATTACAACAAATAATTAATAATAAGTGGTTTCCGTTTCTATTTGTTACGTTTGCTATTGGTATTAGCCTTTTTCAGCATTATCGCATTTTTAATTTAGATTTTATTGGCGTACATTCTTGGCGACAAACCCAAACTCAAACTGTTATTTTAAATTTTGCAAATCAAGATTTTAATATTTTAAATCCGCACATCAATGATTTAACCAACAACGATGGATTGTATCGCATGGAGTTTCCTTTGATGCAATGGTTAATTGCCTTATTTTATAAAGTTTTTGGTAATCATTTAATCATTACACGAGTTTTTGTTTTTTGTATCACACTTTTTTCCGTTTTTGGAATTTATAAGTTAGGCAATATATTAACTTCAAATAAATTACTTGCCTATGCATTGGCTTGGTTGTTTTTATTCTCACCCATTATATATTATTATTCTGTGAATCCAATTCCTGATAACATGGCTTTGTGTTTTGTTATATGGTCTGCTTATTATTGGTTTAGATATTTAAAGCATTATTCAGCATCTTCATTTATTTTTAGTTGCGTTTTTTTAGCTGTTAGCATGGCATTAAAACTTCCGTTTATCGTTTTTGGTGGCATGTATTTGTCTGTGTTTTTATCAAAAAAACCGAATGAATCAATTCAACTCAAATACCTTTTTATCCCTTTTTTAATTTGTCTTCCTTCGTTGATTTGGTATATATGGGTTATTGGTTCATGGAATGGAAATGGCGTTGTTGCTGGGGTTTTTCAAAACCCGATGAGTATCAATCAATTTTTCGATTACCTTCAATTTAATTTATTTTCAACGGTTCCCGAGCTTTTAATAAATTATGCAACGCTACCATTTTTTTTGATTGGTTTTTTTATAGCGGTAAAAAATATTGATCTTAAAAACCAAATTCACACTTCTTTTTTATCCGTTTCTTTTTTAGCAACGTGTTATTTTTTTTATGAAATAAATATGATTACAAGAGTTCATGATTATTATTTATTTCCTTTTTTGCCTTTGGTATTTGTCATTATTTTGTTTAGTTTAAAATATGTATTTGACTTAAAAAAAAGATGGCTTAATTATGTTTTTCTCCTTACTATTTTGTGTTGTCCCATTACGGCGTATTTAAGATGTAATACAAGATGGAATTTATACGAACCTGGTACAACAAAAGAATACGTTATTTATAAAAACAAAATACAATCCAAATTGCCAATTGAAGCTAAAGTAATTGTTGATAATGAAAAAAGTAATTGCATTAATTTA
>CANLAV010000021.1 GCA_947487905.1 Bacteroidota bacterium
ATAAGTCAGCTTCATAGTTTAGCCACTGCAACCACCTTGCATCTACGTCTTCTATTTCAGCTCCGTATTTTCTGGCAAAACCAAGAAAAAGTGTGTAATGTCCGGCTTCACTAATCATTAATTCTTTGTAAAAACCTTTTAAATCATCATCATTAATTTGTTCTGATAATAATTTAAAGCGCTCGCAACTTCTGGCCTCAACTAAAGCGCTAAATAACATTCTATCAATAAAAACAATTTTTTGATTGTGACCTTTTCGTATAAATTTATGGAGTTCGCCAACGTATTCATCTTTTCTTTCGAATCCTAATGTCAAATTCCGCTCTTTTATTTTTTGATGAACCATTTCAAAATGGGTGAGTTCTTCTTTAGCGAGTTTGAGCATTTCGTCAACGACATCTGTATGGTAAGAAAAACTAATTAATATGGAAATGGCATTGGTTGCAGCTTTTTGCTCGCAATAAGCGTGGTCTGTTAATATTTCAGAAATATTTTTTTCAACAATATTAACCCATCGTGGGTCTGTTTCAAGTTTTAATCCAAGCATACCATTTTAATTTTTCATAAAAGTAAAAAATTAATCTCTCAGCTTATCAAGTAAGGTATTTAAATTTTTTATTTCGGTTGAAGATAAATTTTTAAAAAGCTCTTTTGGCATTTTATCCATATCATCCAATGATTTTAGCAATTCTAAGCCTTTATCTGTAATGAGGATGTCAACACTTCTCCTGTCGTCAGGGCATTCGGTGCGAACGACTAGTTTTTTAAGTTTTAATTTATCAATGATCCGAGATGCATCACTCATTTTATCAAGCATGCGTTCCTTTACCAATTTTACACTACTTGGTTTTGGATATTGACCTCTCAAAATCCTCAATACATTGTATTGCTGAACAGTGATGTCCATATTTTTAAAGCATTCGGCATGTTTAGAGTTCAGCCAATTACCAGTATATAAAATATTAATAGTCAGTTTATGAGCTTCACTATTAAATTTCTTTTGATGTATTTCGTCTTCTAATTTCAATTTCCATGGTATAAAAAAAGTCCCTAGGTTTAATTAGGGACTTTTAAAATTAAAATAAATTATTTTGCTTTTGTAATCTCTACATTAAAATCTAATCTTACAGTCTCGCTCACGGCAACTCCACCTGCTTCTATAATGGCATTCCAAGCTAATCCAAAATCTTTACGATTGATAGAACCTATTACTTTAAATGCATAACGCTCCATTCCGTAAGGATCTTTAACAATTTTAGAGGCACCAATAGCAGTTAAACTAACTGATTTTGTTACTCCATGCATCGTTAAATCACCCACTAATGTGTATGTTCCTTTAACTTTACCTGGATTCATAGATGTGCTTTTAAACGAAATTTTTGGAAATTGTGCTACATCAAAAAAGTCAGCACTTTTTAAATGACCATCTCTTTTTTCATCATCTGTGTTAATACTTGCTGCATCAACATTAAAGAAAATAGAAGCGCCAGTAAAATCAGCATCCGATTTTAATGAGGATACTTTACCTTCGTAAATTTTGAATTTTCCTTCTGTTTCGCTTACCATCATGTGAGTTACAGCGAATCCTAATTTACTGTGAGATGCATCTACATTCCAGTTTGTTTGTGCAGTTGCGCTAATTGTAATTAGAGTTGCTGCAGCTAATGTTTTAATGTTTGTTTTCATGTTTTAATAATTTGTGTTTTAAATTTATCTTGCAAATATACGTTATAACATTAGATGTTGCAACATTTAATTTGATGTTACGATTAAATAAATGTTAAATAATAATAAATTAGGTTATGAACATGTAAACAGGTTGATAAATACTGACTTGAAATTGATAAAAATAATACTAATTTTACCTCCGAATTAAAACAGCAAATTATGAAAGACATTTTCTCTAAAATAGAACAAAACATGGGTCCAATTGGCGAGCATTCAAAAGCTTCGCATGGTTATTTCACATTTCCAAAGTTAGAAGGTGATGTATCGCCACATATGGGCTTTAGAGGAAAAAAATTATTAAATTGGAGTTTAAATAATTATTTGGGATTAGCAAATCATCCTGAAGTAAGACAGGCAGATATTGAGGGTGCAACAAAATTTGGATTAGCATTACCAATGGGTGCCCGTATGATGAGTGGAAACTCAGATTTACATGAAGAACTAGAAAGAGGTTTATCTAAATTATCAAAAAAAGAAGATACAATTTTATGTAATTTTGGTTATCAAGCTGTTGTTTCATCTATTGATGCCTTGGTTGATAGACACGATGTAATTGTATACGACGCCGAGAGTCACGCTTGTATTTTAGATGGTGTTCGCTTACACATGGGAAAACGTTTTGTGTTTAAGCATAATGATGTTGAAGATTGTGAAAAGCAATTAGTTAGAGCACAACGTTTAGCTGAACAAACTGGTGGTGGTATTTTAGTAATCACAGAAGGAGTTTTTGGAATGCGTGGCGATCAAGGAAAATTAAAAGAAATTGTTGAATTAAAGAAAAAATTTACCTTCCGTTTATTTGTAGATGATGCACATGGCGTAGGTACAGTTGGTCCAAATGGAGGAGGAACTGGCGAAGAACAAGGATGTCAAGATGGTATTGATATTTATTTTGGAACGTTTGCAAAATCCTTCGCTTTAATTGGAGGATACATTAGTTCAACAAAACAAGTTGTAACGTATTTGCGTTATAATATGCGTTCACAAATTTTTGCCAAATCTTTGCCAATGCCTTTAGTATATGGTTTATTAAAAAGATTAGAGTTAATTAATAAACATCCTGAATACCGTACACAATTATGGTTAGTTGCAGGAGAATTACAAAAAGGACTAGTTGAGGCGGGCTTTGATATTGGAGTTACAAATACTCCAGTAACACCAGTATATATGAGAGGTTCAATTCCAGAGGCTACAAATATGGTAATTGACTTACGTGAAAATTTTGGGATTTTTTGTTCAATGGTTGTTTATCCGGTTATACCAAAGGGAATGATTATTTTAAGATTAATTCCTACAGCGATGCATACTTTAGAAGATGTGAAATATACCATTGATAGTTTTTCTAAAATTAAAGATAAATTATATGGCGGCGAATACGCAGCTGCTGAAATTAGAGAAGGATTCTCTCAAGCGCTATAGAGCTATTAATATCCGATTTTCACCCTATTTTTCTAACGAGAAATAGGGTGTTTTTTTTGTATTTATCATTTAACTTACATAAATGTTTTTTGATTTATATAAATTTATTAACTGTTTTTGTATTAAAACCCTTATAAATTAAGATAATTAAGTTATTTACAAAATTGTGTTTTAAAATAATCGACAAATTAGTTTGTAGTTATGAAAATTATCTGCTTATTTGCCGCATAATTTTGAAACTATGATAGCAATCGCTGATATTAAAATAGAAAAAACAAAAAATAGTCGTGTTACAAATTACGATGTAAATGATGTACCATTTGGAAAATGTTTCTCCGACCACATGTTTATTGCAGAATATGCCGATGGCAAATGGCAAAAAGCAAGTATTTCGCCTTATCAAGATATGCCAATGAGTTATGCGATGTCAGCTTTACATTATGGCCAAGCTATATTTGAAGGCATGAAAGCTTATAAATCAACAACAGGAGAAGTAAGTATTTTTAGACCTTTAGAAAACTTTAATAGAATTAATAAATCCGCTATTAGAATGGCGATGCCTGAAATTCCTGAAGAAATTTTTATGGGTGGTTTAATAGAATTATTGAAGTTAGACTCTGCTTGGATTCCAACTTCAGATAGCGGTTCTTTATACATTCGTCCTTTTTTAATTGCAACCGATGAGGCCATTGGTGTTAAAGCGAGCGATACCTATAAATTTGTAATTATTACTTGCCCTGCTGGTAAATATTATACAGAACCAATTAAAGTATTAATTGAAACAAATTATATCAGAGCTGTTGAAGGTGGAATTGGCTTTGTAAAAGCTGCTGGAAATTATGGTAGAAGTATGTATCCAACACGATTAGCTCAACAAAAAGGATATCAACAATTAATTTGGACGGATGGAAAAACTCATTCTTTTGTAGAAGAATCAGGAACCATGAATTTAATGTTTGTCATTGGAGATACTTTAGTTACGCCTGCATTGAGTGATACTATTTTAGCAGGTATTACTCGAAAAAGCGTTTTAGCTTTAGCAAGAGATTGGGGAATGAAAGTAGAAGAACGTAAAGTTTCTGTGGTAGAAATAATAGAAGCACATCAAAAAGGTATTTTAAAAGAAGCCTTTGGTGTAGGAACAGCAGCTACTATTGCCCAAATTATTGGAATTGGATTTCAAGATGATTATTTCCCTTTACCTGCCGTTGAAGAAAGAACATTCTCTCCAAAAATAGACGAAACTTTAAGAAATATTCGTAAAGGAAAAATAGAAGATAAATTTAATTGGATGTTTAAAATTGCTTAGTTTTTATGCCTAAGTATATTTTAAAAACTACGTTTTAATGCGATAATTGTTCAAAACATTATTTTATAAAACAATTCAAACATTTAAATTTGTAGCTCTTTTTAATCCATTAAATTAAACTATAATAAATGAAATTTTTAGCAAGTATAAATGTAATGCCATTGAAAGCATTACTTGATCCTCAAGGTAAAGCCGTTACGGGTTCTATGAAAAATTTAGGATTACCTGAAATTGAAAATGTAAGAATTGGAAAGCACATGACCATGGAAATTGATGCAGTTTCCAAAGATGCAGCTTCAAATAAGGTTGATGAAGCTTGTAAAAAATTACTTTGTAATCAAATTATGGAGTTTTACGAATTTGAATTAACTGAATGCTAAATTATTTAAAAATAAATATTAAAATATAAAACTATGTCATACCTTTTCACATCAGAATCAGTATCAGAAGGCCACCCAGATAAAGTTGCCGATCAAATTTCAGACGCATTAATTGATAATTTCTTAGCTTTTGACCCTCAAAGTAAAGTAGCTTGCGAAACGTTAGTTACAACCGGTCAAGTTATTTTAGCAGGCGAAGTTAAATCGAAAGCCTATTTAGACGTTCAAGAAATTGCTCGTGAAGTCATTCGTAAAATTGGATATACAAAATCTGAATATATGTTCGAAGCAAACTCATGTGGTATTTTATCTGCTATTCATGAGCAATCTGCAGACATTAACCAAGGGGTTGATCGTAAGAAAAAAGAAGAGCAAGGTGCTGGTGATCAAGGTATGATGTTTGGTTATGCAACCAACGAAACAGCAAATTACATGCCTTTAGCATTAGATTTAGCTCATGGTATTTTGTTAGAATTAGCCGTTTTACGTCGTGAGAATAAAGTAATTAAGTATTTACGTCCAGATGCTAAATCTCAAGTAACTTTAGAATACGATGATAACAATACACCTATTCGTATCGATGCTATTGTAGTTTCTACACAACATGATGATTTTGATGCTGAAGGAAAAATGTTAGCTAAAATTAAAAAAGATATTATTGAAATTTTAATTCCAAGAGTTAAAAAGAATTATCCAAAATACGCTCATTTATTTAACAACAAAATTAATTACCACATTAACCCAACAGGAAAGTTTGTTATCGGAGGACCTCACGGCGATACTGGTTTAACAGGTCGTAAAATCATTGTTGACACCTACGGTGGAAAAGGCGCTCACGGAGGTGGAGCTTTTTCAGGAAAAGATCCTAGTAAAGTGGATAGAAGTGCTGCTTATGCAACACGTCATATTGCTAAAAATTTAGTTGCAGCTGGTATTTGTTCTGAAGTTTTAGTTCAAGTATCTTATGCTATCGGTGTTGCTCAACCAATGGGTATTTTTATAGATACCTACGGAACAGCAAAAGTTAAAATGACTGATGGTGAAATTGCTAAAATTGTTCAAAAGGTATTCGACATGCGTCCATATTTTATTGAACAACGTTTTAAATTACGCACACCTATGTATAGCGAAACAGCTGCATACGGCCACATGGGACGTAAAAATGAAATTGTAACTAAAACATTTAAATCTCCTGATGGAAAAGTAAAAACCATGAAAGTTGAATTATTTACTTGGGAAAAATTAGATTATGTTTCTAAAGTGAAAGCAGCTTTTAAAATTAAATAATCGTTATTTTTATTAAACCAACAAACGCCCTAAAAGGGCGTTTGTTGGTTATACTAAACAGCAATTTGTTAAAAATGGGCTATGCTAAAAAATAAGTTATTTTATTATTCTAAAAAAGATTAAATTTGAACAAACAAAACTTTCTAAGTATGAAAAAATTAGCAAAAATCTCTTCAATTATTTTACTTCTTGTATCTTCAATTAGTGTAAATGCTCAAGTTATTCTATTTTCAGAAGATTTTGATGGTGTTTCAGAGCCTTTATTACCAACAAGTACTCAATTAATTTCAGGTACAACTGATAATATTGAAACCTTTTCAGGTTATCCATGCGACGTACCTGGTTCTTCAGGCGCTAATTCTTTAATTAGTTACGCATTAGCTGCAGTAGGATCAACTCAGGGATTTTATTTTGGCCCATTAAATGCAACGGCTTTCACTAATTTACAAGTATATTGGAATGGAGCTCGTAATCCTGGTTCACCGATTTTAAGTTTGTCTTACAGCACCGATGGTGTAGTTTATAACAATGTTCCCTATACAGATGTAACGAATGACGGAAGTTGGTATGCATTATCACCTGTTTTTTTACCAGCAGCTTCGTATACATGTCCCACATTATACATTAAGCTTGAATACGATATGGCAACAGGAAGCACTGGAGATTTTTTTGCTTTTGACGATTTTGTTGTTGAAGGAGATCAAAACTCCAATTACTATTGGAAAGGATTAGGAGATTTAGATTTACTTACCTCTTGGGGTAAAAACACCAATGGTACTGGGGCCATGCCACCGGATTTTTTGGGACCAAATAAAACGTTTAATATTAAAAATGGTTCTTCAGCAACGATTGGTGCCGACTGGACTTTAGGTACAGCAGTGAATGTGGTTGTAGGTGATACAATTTCGGCTGCAAGTGTTAATTTTACAATTCCACCAACGTTTTCTCTTTCTATCAATTCGGCCAGTGGTTCCAAATTATTTGTTGCCAATAATGGAACTTTAACTTTGCAGAATTCAGTCATGCCTGCGCCTCTGGAAATCTCCTTAAAAACAGGATCAACGGTTGATTATAATCAGTCTTCATCAGTTAATGTCATAAGAACAACGCATCAAAATTTAACGGTTTCAGGAACTTCAAATAAAAAACAACCTACTACAGGAATATTCAATGTAAATGGGATTTTAAATTTAAATGGTGTCGATTTTGAAGCGGCGCCAAGTCTTTGGGCACTAAGGTTAAACGGAACAGTTTCAGGTTCAGGTGCAATTGTAACAACAACAGCTTCGCCCATTCAGATAGGAGGAACTGGGTCTTTAGGAACTATAACATTTACATCAGCTTCTCTTCCCATTTCTTGTGGTAATTTAATTTTAAACAGAACGAGTTCGGGTTCAATTATATTAGGTTCGGATATTGAAGTGAATGGTACTTTTCAGCAAACCAATGGAAGTATAGATTTAAATGGTAAAAGCTTAACTTTAAAAAAGAACATTACTTTTCCAGCTTCTATAGCAAATGGTTCAATTAAAGGTTCTGCAACATCTAGTTTAACTATTTCAGGAGCGGGAAGTATTACTAACAGTTTACTCATGGATCAAACAAGTGCAACCACAAGAGCCCTTTATGATTTAGAAATGAATAGAACTGGAGCTACATTGACTGCGGGTAATACCTTAGATATTTTAAATTCCATTACACCCACATTAGGAACTCTTGATTTTAATGGAAACGTAACCTTAAAATCTACAAGTGCGTTAAAGGCTCGCTTAGGCTTAGTTGGAGGTAGTGTATCAGGTAATTTAAAGGTTGAAACGTTTATCCCAGGTGGTTCAGCAGGATGGGCTATTTTAGGGCCCGCAGGTGTAAGTGGTTTAAGTGTTACAAATTGGGATGGTGGCGGTGGTAGTTCCACTTCCATAGCCATGACTTGTAGCGGTTGTATAAACGATGAAGTTTCTGCAGGTGGATATTTTGTTTCTATTCAAAATGATCCTCTAGCTAATGCGGTTTACACAGAGTTAACTGCTAGTTCTCCTTTAGTTCCTGGTGAAGGGTATTGGGTATATGTTGCTAATAGTTTAACTTCAGCTTCTGATATTACTCAAACAACTTCAGGCCCAGCTGTTACAGGAAATGTTTCATCTTCTAATGGATTAAAAGCTAATCCTTATCCTTCACCAATATCAGTAAGTAGTTTGCAAGGACATAATGCTTCTCTAGCTTCAGTTGATATTTATGATGCTAATACAGGAAATTACACGGCATATAATGGCGGAATTCCATCAGATGAAATTCCAATGGGACAGGGATTTTATGCAAATCCATTAGGCGCAGGATTAATTGATTTTTTAGAGTCTGATAAAATTGCCGGTAACACTTCATTAAGCAGATTGGCTGCTGCTACTTCTTCTATTGGTAATGTTTTGCAATTAAATTTAAATGGACCTTATGATAACGATAAAACTTATGTTCGCTTTCATGGTAGTGCAACTTCTGGTTTTGATAGAACATTAGATGCTTATAAACGTTATGCCACACCTGGTTATTTAGGATATCCTGGACCTTATACAAAATACACGACCATTGCAACTGTAAATTCAAATTTAGATTATGCTATTAATAGTTTACCTTATGCTTTAACTACTGACGCTGTTATCCCAGTGGTAGTTAAGGTTTCTGCAACAGGTCAATACACCATAGCACCAACTACATTATATGATATAGCACCTACAGCATGTGTTATCTTAAGGGATAAGTTTTTAGGTATCGATCATAATCTTAGAACAGGAAGTTACATTTGTAACATAAATGATACGACCTCTGTTGCTCGTTTTGAATTGAAAATTTGTGCTGATATTACTGCGGGAATCAATGAAGTTAAGCCGTCTAATTCAGATATACAGATTAACCAAGATGTATTTGGTGCTTATGTAAAAACTAAATTTGAAACATCTACTAAAGCAACTATTTCTGCTTATAATATGATGGGACAAAAAATAATGACTGATAAAGAAATTGAAGGTAAAGAAAATACAACCTACTTAAATTTAGGAAATACCGAATCTCAGATTGTAATAATCAGAGTGACAACAGCAAAAGAAAGTGTCGTTAAAAAAATCTATCTCAACTAGAGATTAACTGTATTAAAAAAGCGACTTTTAAAGTCGCTTTTTTTTTGCTTTTAACTTTTCGTTCTACTGCCTAATTCAATAATGGCTAAATCTTTTATTTCCGTATCCTCAATTACAAATCGTAATGCTGTTTTTAGTTGATGAAACCCATGATTACCGCAAGCACCAGGGTTTAGGTGCAACACTTCATATTTGACTTGGTACATAACCTTTAAAATGTGAGAATGCCCGCAAATGAATATTTTAGGCTTTTCTATTTCTATAATATCTTTCACTTCTTTTAAATAGTTAGTTGGTTGGCCACAGATGTGTGTGATATAAACTTTTACATTTTCGCAATTAAAAATCAAATGTTTTTTAAACTCTTTGCGCAATTCGTTTCCATCAATATTGCCGTAAACAGCTTGAAGTGGTTTTATTTTCTTTATGGTGTCGGTTAATTCATAATTACCAATATCACCAGCATGCCATACTTCGTCGGCTTCCTCAATATGCTTTAAAAGTTTGTCATCTAAATAACTATGAGTATCAGATATTAATAAAATTTTACGCATGCTAAGATTTGAAATTGATTTAGTATTAAGAATTCGTAAAAGTACTTTTAAAATGCAAAAAAATGTGAATTTCGGTATTACTTTTACTGACTAATCGTATTTATGCATACATTTGTATTTTAAAATTTTAAATTAATGAAAACAATAAAATTAGCAATTATTGCAGTTGTTTTATCAGCGGCAAGTTTATTTACAACGACAGGTTGTTCTGGCGACAAAGACGAAAATCCTTTAGCAGATAGTTTATCAGGCGTTAACGGTGAGTTAAATGGTCAATTGTCTCAAAAAGAAAAAGCATTACAAGAGTTTGTCAATTCTTTTAATGAGATTCAAGATAATTTAAATCAGATTAAAGAAAAAGAGAAAATTGTTTCTAAACAATCTCAAAGTGGCGATGTCAAAAGCAAAGAAGAAAGTATCAAAGAAGACATTCAAGCGATCTACGATTTATTAGCTAAAAATAAAAATAGAATAGGATCTTTAACCAAAAAATTAAAAAACGCTAAGTCTAAAATTTCTGGATTAGAGCAAATGATTGCAACACTTCAAGCTCAAGTTGATGCTAAAGATTCTGAAATTGCAACGTTGAAAGCTGAATTAGAATCTAAAAATATTGAGTTAAGTAATATTCAAATGAATTTAGAAACGGTTGAAGCTGAAAGTTCTGCAAAAACAGTGAAGTTAAATTTGGCTTATTATGCAATTGGTACAGTTAAAGAATTAAAAGAAAAAGGTGTTATTAATAAAGTTGGTGGCTTTATTGGATTAGGAAAATCGACTAAATTAAATGATGATTTTAATAAAGATTACTTTACAAAAATAGACGTATCTTCTGTATCATCAATTAGTATTGGCGCTAAAAAAGCAAAATTATTATCGAATCACCCTACTAATTCCTATAAGTTAGTTGGCGAAAAAAGTGTTGAGAAAATTGAAATTTTAAATGCTGAAGATTTTTGGTCTAATTCAAAATACTTAGTTATTACTATCGAACAATAGTTTCTTAAACGCTAATAAAAAAAGCCATTTGTAATTTTACAAATGGCTTTTTTTATGTTAATGATTTAATACTTTAATTATTTTTTCCGCTATTATTTTTCCCATTTTGTAATTAGATTCATGCGTCCAGCCTGCAATATGTGGCGTTAAAATAACGTTGTCACTCTGCATTAAATACTGCACAGGTTCTGGCATTTTCCTTAAATCCATGTTTTCAAATGATGTACTTTCATATTCTAAAACATCTAAACAAGCGCCTTTTACCTTACCACTTTTCAAATGTGTAACTAAATCTTCAGTGTTTAAGCAATTTCCACGCGCTGTATTAATGATATAAATATTTTTTCTGAAAGAATTAATAAAATCATCATTAATCAAATGAGTTGTTTCTTCAGTTAAAGGCGTGTGTAAGCTAATAATATCAGCTTCTTGATGTATTGTTTCTAGAGTTGATTCAATGATAGTATCTGTCCCAAAACGTTGCTTGTATTTATCAAATACCAAAATCTTACAACCGAAACCATGTAAACGTTTTACGAATTCTGAACCCATATTTCCGTAACCGATGACACCAATCGTTTTATCTTTTATTTCAAAACCTCTGTTTTCAGCTCTTTTCCAAATCCCTTGTCTTACTTCAGTGTCTGCTATTTTTAATCTGTTTAGTAGCATTAATAACATTCCTAAGGCATGTTCAGCTACAGCGTCACGATTTCCTTCTGGTGCGTGTACACATGTAATTCCTTTTGATTGAGCATAATCAATATCGATATTTTCCATACCAGCACCAACTCTTCCAATACAAGTTAATTTTGGGCAGGTGTCAATTATTTCTTTTGTTATTTTGAATTTACTTCTAATAACAACAGCCTCGTAATTTGGCATCAAGCTAATGAGTTCTTCCTTTGTTTTATCCCAAAATAAATCGCAGCCAAATCCAGCAGAAATTAAAGTTTCGTGCAATATAGAATGATTAGAATCGATGCAGAGTATTTTTTTTGACATACTGATAAACTATCTTTAGTGTTATGTGTTTATAGTGTAAATGTAAAATAATAAAAATTACCTTAACACAATTTTAGTTCAAATTTACAGTTATTTATATCACACAATGATTAAAAATGAAACGATGATTAATAACAAACCAATATTGATAAATTCAACATTAAAAAAAACAATTCATGTATTAATTATGTGTTTATTTGTTTTCTTAAATACACATTGTCAAACAAATACAACTATAAAACAACCACCACATTCAACTATGGAATTAAATAAACTGACCGACCAAGAACAATTTGTTATTTTGCATAAAGGTACCGATGCCCCTTATACAGGAAAGTACACGGACGAAGAAAGAAAAGGAACTTATTATTGTAGACAATGTAACGCTCCATTGTATAAATCTGAATCAAAATTTCATTCTAATTGTGGATGGCCAAGTTTTGATGATGAAATTAAAGGCGCTGTGAAAAAAGTTCCTGACACCGATGGAAGAAGAATTGAGATTGTTTGTAATACATGCGAGGGTCATTTAGGTCATGTATTTACTGGAGAAAAATTTACTGAAAAAAATACGAGACATTGTGTAAATTCAACATCTATGGTATTTAAGGAAGAATTAAATGAATCAAATTCTTCAACAAAAGGAAAAGCAATTTTTGCAGGTGGTTGTTTTTGGGGAGTTGAATATTATTTTCAACACGCAAAAGGCGTCACTGCTACAACAGTTGGTTACATTGGTGGACATACCGAGAATCCGACCTATAAAGAAGTGTGTGGCCATCAAACAGGTCATATTGAAGCGATGGAAGTAGAGTTTAATCCTTCTGAAACTAATTTTGAGGAATTAGCAAAATTGTTTTTTGAAATTCATGATCCAACGCAAGCTAACGGGCAAGGACCAGACATTGGACCACAATATGTTTCTGTTATTTTTTATATGGACGATGCTCAACTAAAAACATCTGAAAAACTAATAACAGTACTTAAATCAAAAGGTTATCAAGTTGTTACTCAACTCAAAAAAGCAACGCATTTTTGGCCTGCCGAAGATTATCATCAGCAATATTATGAGCACAAAGGGTCTGAGCCATATTGTCATAAAAAAGTGAACCGTTTTTAGAAACTTTTTAATGTGTATTTTTGCAATCTTAATTAGTTTATTTGCAAAAAAAGAAAGTCATAGTTTCAGTTATTAATGATTTAGTTACCGACCAAAGAGTAGCTAGAACATGTTCTGTTTTAATGGAATGTGATTATGATCTTTTATTAGTTGGAAGGGTTCAAAAACAATCTAAACCATTAGAAGCTAGATTATACGATTGCAAACGAATGAAATTACTTTTTGAAAGTGGTATTTTATTTTATTTGTTTTTTAATATCCGTTTATTTTTTGTTTTACTATTTACAAAAGCGGATCTTTTATTTGCTAATGATTTAGATACATTGTTGCCAAATTACCTCGTTTCAAAACTTAAAGGAATTCCGCTGATATACGATAGTCACGAAATTTTTTGCGAAGTGCCTGAATTAATAGCTCATCCATTCAAAAAACGAGTTTGGGAATTTCTTGAAAAATGGATTGTTCCTAAGTTGAAACAAGCTATTACAGTGAATGAAAGTATTGCTACTTATTTTTTAAAAAAATATAAAACGCCCTTTATTTTTATTAGAAACATTCCTAATTATTCATCATTAATAACGACTAAATCAAGAATAGAATTAGGATTACCCGATGATAAACACATAGTAATTTTGCAAGGTGCAGGAATCAACGTTCAAAGAGGTGCAGAAGAATTAGTGTCTGCTTTTCAATTTTTAAGTAGCGATTATCTTTTAGTAATAATTGGGAGTGGTGATGTTATTCAACAATTGAAAGCAGATGTTGTAAAATTGAATTTGAGTGAAAAGGTTATCTTCTTTGATAAAATGAGCGCTTCTGATTTAAGGCAATACACCATCAATGCTAACTTAGGCATTACAATTGATAAAGACACGAATATGAATTATCATTTTAGTTTACCTAATAAAGTATTTGATTACATTCACGCCGGCATTCCTTTGTTAACGAGTAAATTACCGGAGATTTTAAACATAGTAAAAACATATCAAATTGGAATGACTATTGATAATCATCATCCTGAGCATATTGCAAATAAAATCAATGAATGCATAACAAGCCAACATTATTCAACGTACCAACAAAACACCAAAAAGGCTGCATTAGACTATAATTGGGAAACGGAAAAACAAAAATTAATTACATTGATTCAAGCTGTAAATTAATTTATGTAATCAATCAAAAATCAGCGTTTTACTTTTATTGACGGATAATTAGGTTAGTCTTTTAAAACTCTGTACCTTTGAATACTTGAAACGGAAACAACATCATTCTCTTTATAGATTAAAATCAGTTTAATCTCCTATTTCGAGTTCACATAAAAACATAAACAATAAATGACATTTGCACAATTAGAATTAATTAAACCATTATTAGACGCCTTAACAAAAAAAGGTTACGAAAGCCCATCACCAATACAAGAAAAAGCAATCCCACCTATTTTATTAGGAAAAGATATATTTGGTTGCGCACAAACCGGAACAGGAAAAACAGCCGCTTTTGCATTACCCATATTACAATTAATGAATGCGAATAAAACGCCCAATAAGCGTCGCGAAATAAAAGCATTAATACTTGCACCAACGAGAGAATTAGCATCACAAATCAGTGAAAATTTTAAAGAATACGGCTCTAATTTAGGGTTTGTTCACCATACTGTTTTTGGTGGTGTTTCTCAATTTCATCAAGTTGAAGCTATTAAAAAAGGCGTAGATATTTTAATTGCAACGCCAGGAAGATTATTAGATTTAATGAATCAAGGATTTGTTAAACTTGGAGGAATAGAATATTTTGTGTTGGATGAAGCGGACAGAATGTTAGACATGGGCTTTATTAATGACATTAAAAAAGTAATTGCAAAATTACCAGTGAAACGTCAAACCATGTTTTTTTCTGCAACAGCTGCACCAAACATTATGAAACTGGCTAATACGATTTTAAAAAATCCGGTGAGTGTGGCTGTAAATCCAGTTTCATCAACGGCAACACTGATTAAACAAACTGTTTATTTTGTTCAAAAAACTAAAAAAACAGATTTACTAAAACACATCATTAAAACAGAAAAAATAAACCATGTGTTGATTTTTACAAGAACCAAACATGGTGCTGATAAAGTTGCTAAAGCCTTAAATGCATTTAATATTAAAGCAGAAGCTATTCACGGTAATAAATCTCAGAACAATAGAGAACGTGCTTTAAAAGGGTTTAAAGACAGGACCTTGCAAGTATTAGTGGCTACAGATATAGCCTCTCGCGGTATTGACGTTGATAAATTAACGCATGTTATTAATTTTGAAATTCCTGAACAAGCTGAAACGTACGTTCATCGAATAGGAAGAACGGGTAGGGCAGGCGAAAAAGGAGAAGCCATTTCATTTTGTTCACATGAAGAATTACCTTACTTTAAACAAATACAAAAACTGATTCAAAAAGAAATTGAGGTTGTAAAAAAACACCCGTTTAGTTAAACTATTTTGCCGTAATTTTATCGAGTGGAAAAACATTTAACACATCCTGTATTTAAAATTATTTCAAGTTGCGCCAACCAATTAGGTGTTGAGGCATTCGTTATTGGTGGGTTTGTTCGTGATTTGTTTCTTAATAGAGAAAGCAAAGATATTGATGTGGTTACATTGGGTAAAGGCATTGAACTTGCCGAGCTCGTGCACCAACAATTACCTGATTCTCATTTATCGGTATTTAAAACTTTCGGGACCGCTCAAGTTAAATTTCATGATTTAGAAATTGAATTTGTAGGTGCTCGAAAAGAATCGTACAATCACCATTCGAGAAAACCAACGGTCGAAACAGGCAGTTTAAAAGATGATCAAGATAGACGTGATTTCACGATAAATGCTTTAGCTATTGGATTAACAGACACAAATTTCGGTAAATTATTAGACCCATTTAATGGTATACTTGATATTGAACATAAAATTATTAAAACGCCACTTCAACCTGATATTACTTATAGTGATGACCCATTAAGAATGTTGAGAGCAATTCGTTTTGCAACACAGTTAGGATTTACTATTGAAGAGAAGTCTTTTGAAGCCATTATAAATAATAAACAAAGGATAGATATTGTTTCGAAGGAGCGTATTGCTGATGAACTCAATAAAATTATTCTCTCTCCAATTCCTTCGGTAGGATTTAAATTGTTGTTTGATTGCGGTTTATTGCATTTAATTTTTCCGGAAATGGTTAAGTTATACGGCGTTGAAACCGTTAATGGAAAATCTCATAAAGATAATTTTTATCACACGCTTGAAGTGCTCGATAATGTTTCTAAAATGAGTGATAACTTATGGTTGCGTTGGGCGGCTATTTTACACGATATTGCTAAACCAAATACAAAACGATTTGAACCTGACCACGGCTGGACCTTTCATGGTCATGAAGATAAAGGGGCAAGAATGGTTCCAAAGATTTTTGAAAATCTTCGCTTGCCATTGAATGAAAAAATGAAATACGTTCAAAAATTGGTATTGCTTCATTTACGTCCAATTGTTTTAGCAAAAACAGAAATTAGTGATAGTGCTGTGCGACGTGTTTTATTTGAAGCTGGAGATGATGTGGATGATTTAATGAAACTATGTCAAGCCGATATTACTACTAAAAACCCAAATAAAGTAAAGCGTTATTTACAAAATTTCGAAATTGTAAAAACAAAGCTCAAGGAAATTGAAGAAAAAGACCATATTCGAAATTGGCAACCTCCTGTTAGTGGCGAAGAAATTATGGTATTATTTAATTTAGAGCCTTCTAAAACGGTTGGCGACCTTAAAAACGCATTAAAAGACGCTATTTTAGATGGTGTTATTTCAAATGATAAAGCCGAAGCGCTTACTTTTCTGAGTGCTAAAATAAAAGAAATTCAACACTAAACTCGTTTTCTTTTAAACAAATTATTAGTTTTCTTGTTAAAATTGTGGAAAAAGGGACTTAGAAAACACGTTTATTTTTCTTAAATTTGACGGACTAAATACAAACTAAATTCTTTAATATAATGAACGAAATGGGATTAAAAGCAACTGATTTTTCAATTGCTGAATTAGGATTAGAACATGTGGAAATGGCTTATTGGAATCTTCATCCATCTGAATTGGTAGAAGAAACAATTATCCGTGGACAAGGCGAATTAACAGACATAGGTGCTTTAGCTATAGATACTGGCGAATTTACAGGTCGCTCTCCAAAAGATAAATATGTTGTGTTTGACGAAAACACAAAAGATAGCGTGTGGTGGGGTGATGTAAATAACCGTTTTGAATCTGATAAATTTGATGCGTTACACAATCGTATGTTAGCGTATTTAGGTAACAAAGAAGTTTGGATAAGAGATTCTTACGCTTGTGCTGATCCTACTTTCCGCATTAATATTCGTGTTGTAACAGAAACTCCTTGGGCCAATTTATTCGCATCCAATTTATTTTTGCGTCCAACGGAAGACGAAATTAAAACCTTTAAACACGATTGGGTGATTTTAAATGCCCCTGGTTTTATGGCTAATCCAAAAATTGATGGAACTCGTCAACATAATTTTGCCATCATCAATTTCACAAAAAAAACAATTTTAATTGGTGGAACAGCTTATACTGGAGAAATTAAAAAATCAATTTTCTCTGTATTAAATTATATTTTACCACACGAAAAAAACGTATTATCAATGCATTGTTCGGCAAACATTGGTAAAGATGGCGATACAGCTATTTTCTTTGGTTTATCAGGAACAGGAAAAACAACTTTATCTGCTGATCCAACGCGTAAATTAATTGGTGATGACGAACACGGTTGGGCGGATAGTTCTGTGTTTAACTTTGAAGGTGGTTGCTATGCAAAATGCGTTGATTTAACCGCTGAAAAAGAACCTCAAATTTTTAATGCGATTAAATTTGGGTCATTATTAGAAAATATTAATTATTACGAAGGAACAACCACTGTCAATTACGCTGACATTTCTCGTACTGAAAATACACGTGTGAGTTACCCAGCTAATTATATTGATAATGCTGTTACTCCAGCAATTGGTGATGTTCCAAAAAACATTTTCTTTTTAACGGCCGATGCATTTGGTGTTTTACCTCCAATTTCTAAGTTAACTACAGGTCAAGCCATGTATAACTTTATTTCTGGTTATACAGCTAAAGTGGCAGGTACTGAAATGGGAATTACAGAACCAACTACAACGTTTTCGGCTTGTTTTGGAAAAGCATTTTTACCATTACACCCAACTAAATACGCTGAGTTATTAGGTGAAAAATTAAAAAAGGGAAATGTAAATGTATGGTTGCTTAACACAGGTTGGGTAGGCGGAAGCTACGGTGTTGGTAGTCGTATTAAATTAGCTTACACACGTGCTTTAATTACTGCTGCTTTAACTGGCGAACTAGATAAAGTCGAAATGGGTGTAACTAATTATTTTGGATTACAATTCCCTAAAACATGTAAAGATGTTCCTTCTGAAATTTTAGATCCTCGCAATTCATGGGCTGATAAAGCGGCTTATGACGCTAAGGCTAAAAATTTAGCAGAGCAATTCATTAAAAACTTTGATCAATATGCATCTGCGGCTAATGAAGAAATTTTAGCAGCTGCCCCAAAAGTTGGGCAAGAGGCATAATTAAAAAATATAACTAAATCAAAAACCCTTAAATAATAACTGTTTAAGGGTTTTTGTTTTTTATACCAATAAGACTATGACATTGATTGAACAATATAACTTACACAATGATTTTGGTAAAACCATCGGCATGTATTTTGAAATTATTGAACCTGGATTGGTTCATTATTTTTTATCCATCAAACAAAAACATTTGGCTACTCCTTTAGCTGCTCATGGTGGTGTTATTTCGTCGTTAATGGACGGTTTATTGGGTGTTACAGCTTTATCGGTAGTTGAAAAAGAAAACAAAATTGTTTCTACCATTGAGTTTAAAATAAATTTTTTATCACCTGCATTTATTCATGATGATTTACAAGGCATTGGAAAAGTGGAGCAAAAAGGGAATCGATTAATTGTGGTGAGTGGTGATATTTTTTGTGTAAACAGAGGGAATATTTTAATTGCAAAATCGATTGGAACATTCAATGCGTATGCTGCTGAAAAAGCTGGCTTTAAAATTTAACGGCATTCATTAAATTCTCCAGGCGGCTCGCTTTAATCGGTCGTTAATAGCTATTCCTAAATGTATAGTTGGTAAGTAATTAGCAATAATTACATCAATATCCATGTCGTCAAATTCACGCAAATAATTAAATAAATTCACGGCAGCTTCCGTGTAATTTTCGTGTGGAGATAAATTTTTTATAATGGTATGTTGATGAAGTGGAGTGTAATTTCCAAATGCTAAAACACCTATTTTTTTATCGCTATGTGTTTTTTCTAATTCGGCTAAATCACCAATAAACAAAGGAACTTTTGGCGCATAATGACTTTTTAATTGTCCAGGCGCTTTTGGATTGGATGATTGATTTAATTCAATAGTAATACTTCCAATAACGTTTTCAATAGATGAAATGGATAAACCACCTAAACGATAAATGATGATTTGTCCATCTTCTTCGCCGACAATAGTACTTTCCAGGCCAACTTCACAAGCTCCACCATCTAATATGTAAGGGATTTTTGAGCCTAATTGTTTATCAACATGCATGGCTTTGGTTGGACTAATATATCCAAACGGATTAGCACTTGGCGCAGCTAATGGAAATGAAAGTAATTTTAATAAATCTAAGGTTAATGAATGATTCGGAATTCTTACACCAACTCTGTCTAAACCGGATGTTACTAAATCAGAAATAGTTTTTTGCTTTGGCAATAAGAGTGTTAATGGACCCGGCCAGAATGCTTCTGCTAATGCTAATAATTTAGGATGAATATCGGTAACAAATTTCCTTACTTCATCAATATGATGTGTGTGAACTATCAATGGGTCAAAGGTTGGACGGTTTTTGACTTCAAAAATTTTGGCAATAGCAATATCGTTAAAAGCGTTGGCCGCTAAACCATATACGGTTTCAGTTGGGATGCCAATTACCTCATTCGTTTCTAAAAACTGTTTAGCAATTTGTATGTCGTTACCTATTTGAGCCACAGTGTAAATATAAGGCAATTTTATAATTTAGTTTTTGTATTTTTAAAGTCTTTAAATAAGCATACATTTATCCTATGAAAATATCTTACAGTTGGTTAAAAACCCTCATAAATATTGATTTAACACCTCAACAGATTGACGAATACCTAACTTCTTCCGGTTTAGAAGTGGAAGGAATAGAAGCTTTCGAAACGATTAAAGGTGGATTAAAAGGCATTGTAATTGGAGAAGTTATTGAAAAAGAAAAACATCCTGATGCGGATAAATTAAGTATCACTAAAGTAAATATTGGTGGAACCGAATTGTTAAACATTGTTTGTGGTGCGCCAAACGTGGAGGCAGGACAAAAAGTATTAGTAGCAACCATTGGTGCAAAATTATATCCTACAACAGGCGAACCATTTGAAATTAAAAAATCAAAAATTAGAGGACAAGCTAGTGAGGGAATGATTTGTGCTGAAGATGAAATAGGTTTAGGTACAAGTCATGATGGTATTTTAATTTTACCTAACGATGCGGTTGTTGGAACACCTGCAGCGCAGTATTTTAACTTACAAGAAGATGCTGTTTTAGAAATTGGCTTAACACCTAATAGAGCGGATGCAGCTTCGCATTATGGCGTTGCCAGAGATTTAGCCGCCATTTTAAATTGTAAAAACAATACAGACAGTTATCAAGCGCATTTGCATAATATATTTGAATTACCAGAAGCGAGTAACTTAAATAAAATTGATGTCACAATCGAAAACACGGAGGCTTGCCAACGCTACAGTGGTTTGGTTATTTCAGGTATTACGGTTAATGAATCTCCATCTTGGATAAAAAATTATTTGTTAGCCATTGGTTTACGTCCCATCAATAACATTGTTGACATCACCAATTTTGTTATGCATGATTTAGGCCAACCATTGCATGCGTTTGATTTTGATAAAATTACAGGTTCAAAAATTAATGTAAAAACGGGTTTAACTGGCACTAAATTTACAACGCTTGATGGCACTGAGCGCACGATGTTTGAAAATGATTTAATGATTTGTAATGAAACTGAACCCATGTGTTTGGCTGGTGTTTTTGGTGGTTTAACAAGTGGTGTGAGCCAATCAACAACAAGCATATTTTTAGAATCAGCGTATTTTAATCCCGCATTCGTTCGTAAATCAAGTAAACAACATGGTTTAAAAACGGATAGTAGTTTTCGTTTTGAACGTGGTACAGATCCAGAAATGACTATTATTGCTTTAAAACGCGCTGCTGCTCTTATTTTCGAAACGGCAGGTGGTGTTTTAAGTATGGATTTAATTGATATTTATCCGAATGCATTAGAACCGTTTCAAATCGCATTTTCTTATCATAATTGTACTAAATTAATTGGTAAAGAAATTGATAAAAATACCATTAAACATATTATTACATCATTAGGTATTACCATTCAAAAAGAAGGCGGTGAAACACTTTTATTGTCGGTGCCTCAATACAAAACAGATGTTACGCGCGAAGCGGATGTAATTGAAGAAGTGATGCGTATTTATGGATACAATAATGTAGAAGAAAGTTCGCAAATTAAATTTACGGCTAATTTTGCAGACAGAGAAAAAATGACATCGGCAGAAAACACAACGGCTAATTTATTAGCAAATAGTGGCTTCAACGAAATAATGGGATTATCACTTACCAAAGAAAGTTATTACAATCCTGAAACACCATTAGTAAAAGTGTTAAATCCTTTAAGTACAGATTTAAACGTGATGCGAAATTCCATGCTATTTGGAGGTTTAGAAAGTTTGTCATACAACATCAATCGTAAACAAGCCGATTTAAAGCTTTTTGAATTTGGAAAAACTTACCAAACCATTGATGCTGATTTTAAATATGCTGAAACCAAACACCTCACACTATTTGTAACAGGAAGAAAGTATGCTGAAAATCCTTACGGTGAAAATAATAAAGTTGATTTTAATTATCTGAAAGCCTTTGTGGAAGCTGTTTTACATAAATTGTCCATTCCATTTAAAGCGAATGATTTAGAACATTCTGATTTTAATTATGGCTTATCATTTGCTTTTAAATCTAAAAATTTAGTGAATGTTGGATTGGTAAATAAATCCATTTGTAAAAAAATGGATATCAATGCAGATGTGTTTTATGCAGATTTTAATTGGGATAACGTTCTGTCTTTGGTTGGAAAAGCAAAATTAGAATTTAAAGACATTTCTAAATTTCCTTCTGTAAGAAGAGATTTAGCATTATTGTTAGATAAAAAAATTACGTATAAAGAATTAGAAGAAATTGCTTTTAACACGGAACGTAAATTATTGAAAACAGTTCATTTATTTGATATTTACGAAGGAGATAAATTAGAAGCTGGTAAAAAATCGTATGCCTTAAGTTTTAATTTACAGGACGATGAAGCCACATTAAATGATAAGCAAATTGAAAACGTGATGCAAAAATTAATTAAAACATATACTGAAAAAGTAGGGGCAACCATTCGTTAATCAGTCTTTTAATCAACTAAATGATAAAACAAATAAATATATTAATCGTGATTTTTGTGTGCGTTTCGCAATTGGTTTGCGCGCAAAACAAAAAAAAGTTACCAGTATCGAATCCAAAAAACATAAAGACCATTCCATTGCCAAAAGAAAGGGATTATACCAATTTAAGTATGAAAGTTGGTGCGAGTAATAGCGTTATTTTTTTGGCTCGAAATACCAAGGACAATAATAATGTATTGGGTTACTGTGCAGGTTTAACTTACGATGTGAATAATTTCGTGAGAGTGTCTTCTCTTTACACACATTTCAAACCAATTAATATAGAGCCAACGTGGTTAAATATTAAAGCCAATACCTTCGAATTGAATTTAGAAGTTATGGCTAAATTCCCAAATAACAAAACCTTGTTATACCCTTTCGCTGGTTTAAGTTATAATACGTTTGAAGGTTTTTTTACAGGCCAATTAGATTATCTGAATTTGAAAGAATATTATCAAGTGAATAGTGAAATCAAGAATAACTGGCTCGGATTAAATTTAGGAACTGGTATAGAGCATCAATTTGACTTAATGGGTATTTTTATTGATTATAGAATGCGTGTTGGAAAGCAAGATAAAGTCATTAACATTATGGATGTTTGCTACACAGGAGGCATTAAAATCAAATTTCCTCATGGTAAGTTAGTGAAAACATTAACCCACATCAATGATCGTTTTTATTGGTTTTAACGTTTTTGGTAACGTTTTTCTATAAAAAACTAAAGAAATGAGTTAATTCGCCTATAAAATGAATTTATTTTCAAATAATTCTCATTTTAATCCCTTTTTTATTTTTAAAATTCAAATTAAAGCATATCTTTGCATCCCCGATTTTTATTTTTAAATCGTTGATTTTAAATATTTTGTAAATGACTAAAGCTGATATAGTAAACGAAATTTCAGAAAAGACAGGAATTGAAAAAATTGTAGTGCAAACTACAGTTGAAGCCTTCATGAAATCAATTAGAACGTCTATGACAGATGGTAAAAACGTCTATTTAAGAGGTTTTGGAACTTTTGTTGTAAAAAAACGTGCTGAGAAAATTGGAAGAAATATATCGAAAAACACAACGGTTGTGATTCCTGCTCATTTCATTCCAGCCTTTAAACCAGCCAAAGTATTTAGTGATAGAGTGAAACGCAATGTGAAAGTTGCCGAACCTTTAGATAATAACCAAGTTGAATGACACTAGCTCGTAAAACACAAATTGCTTTAGTTTTAACGACATTAATAGTATTCGTTCTTTTATTTCTTGCGCCAAAAACAAATTCAGGTAAACAACCCGAAAACAAAGCATCTGTGCTTAACGTTTCCGTTGCTACAACCTTAGATTCATTTTTAAATACAGCCGTTAATTCATTAACTGCTGAAGATAAAAAACAATACGACCTACTTTTAAAAACAGCTACTCAATCGAATTTGGATACCTCTTTTATTCCCGTGATTCATTTTTGGGATCAATTAAAGCGACCTGATTTAGCGTCTTTTTTCGTTGAAAAAATCGCTGATAAAGTGCAATCATCTGAAGGGTATTTAAAAGCGGGTGATAGGTATTACTTTTCAATTAAATTTAGTAAAGATGAAACTGAAATTGAATCGTTATTTCAATCAGCCATGCGCTGTTATAGTAAAGCTATTGAGAAAAACCCCAAGAATGTAGACTCTAAAATTCAATTAGCAGCTTGCTATGTAGAAAATGGCAAGGATCCAATGAAAGGCATTGGTTTATTGAGAGAGGTTGAAAAAATCGATTCTACGAATATTAAATTACAATTAACGTTCGCCTTTTTTTCTGTTAAGTCAGGACAAATTGATAAAGCAATTAAACGCTTTAATAAAGTGTTAGACATTGATCCTTTGTATATTGAAGCGTATTTGCATTTAGCTGACGCATACGAACAACAAGGTGATAAAAATAAAACCATCAGTATGTTAACTAAATATGCTAGTTTAACAGATGATGCCATGGCGAAACAAGAAGTATTAAAATACATTGAACAATTAAAAAAAGTAAATAATTAACAGAATATAAATTTTTAAACAATACAATTATGCCAAGCGGAAAGAAAAGAAAAAGACATAAAATGGCCACTCATAAACGTAAAAAGCGTTTAAGAAAGAATCGCCATAAGAAAAAATAATTAGCTCAGCTAATTGTTTTTAGTTATGATTAAGTCAATATAGAAAGATTTATAAAATCCTTTCTGTATTGACTATTATATATAGTGTAGTCTTGTGTACTAAAGTTTTAGTCTTAGAGACTGTACTTAAAGTTTAAATAAAATTGGAACTTATTTCAATTGTCAAACGTTATATTTTTATAACTTTTTGACGTGCGGAATAAAGTTTTACTAAAAAATAATAAAATGAATGTAGAGCTAGTAATTAATTCTACGCCAAATGAAGTTGTTATTGGATTATTAAACGATAAGCGTTTAATTGAATTACATAAAGAAAAAAATAACTTAAAATTTTCAGTTGGCGATATTTACCTGGGTAAGGTAAAAAAGGTGATGACGGGCCTTAACGCTGCTTTCATAGATGTTGGTTACGAAAAAGATGCCTTCTTGCATTATTTGGATTTAGGTCCGCAAGCTGATTCACTTTTTAAATATGTGGATGCTGTTCGGAATAAAAAACAAACAGTTTCAAATTTAATGTATTTTAAAAATGAAGGTGATATCAGTAAAGATGGTAAAATTAATGAAGCCGTAAAATCTGGTCAATATGTGTTAGTCCAAGTGGCTAAAGAACCCATTTCCTCTAAAGGACCACGTGTAACTACTGAAATATCCATTGCGGGGCGTTACATTGTTTTAATTCCGTTTTCTGATAAAATTTCAGTGTCTTCTAAAATTAGAAGTAGCGAAGAAAAAAACAGACTAAAATCCTTGATGCAAAGCATCAAACCTAAAAACTTTGGAGTCATTATTCGTACCGTTGCCGAAGGTAAGTCGGTGGCGGATATTGAAGGGGATGTAGCGGATTTAATTTCTAAATGGGATACCTGTTTTAAAGCATTGCAAAATGCAGAACCACCTTTTAGATTGCTTGGTGAAGTAGATCGAACCAATGCTATTTTACGTGATTTTTTAAACGCTTCATTCAATGCCATTCACGTTAATAGCGAGAAAGTATACGACGATTTAAAATCCTATATCAAAACCATTTCTCCTGATAAAGTGGATATTTTAAAACACTACACCGGCAAAGTTCCTATTTTTGATAACTTCGGAATTGATCGACAAATAAAATCCTTATTTGGAAAATCGGTATTCATGAAGAGTGGGGCATACCTGGTGGTTGAGCATACGGAAGCATTACACGTTATTGATGTCAATAGTGGGAACCGTGCTAAGAGTGATAAATCGCAGGAAGAAAATGCTTTAGAGGTTAATTTAGAAGCAGCTTTAGAAGTGGCGCGTCAATTGAGGTTACGTGATATGGGTGGTATTATCGTTATCGATTTTATTGATTTACATAATCCTGAAAACAGAAAATTATTGTTTGATACCTTGAAAGAGGAAATGAAATCAGACAGAGCAAGGCATAATATTTTACCTCCAAGTAAATTCGGTTTAATCCAAATTACACGTCAACGTTTGCGTCCTGAAGTAAATGTGGAAGTGTTAGAAACTTGCACAAGTTGTAATGGAAGTGGTAAAGTGCAACCAACTATTTTATTTGTTGAACAAATTCAAAATGCATTGCGTTTTATCATTAAAGAACAAAACGCAAAAAATATTACATTATCTGTACATCCTTATATAGCTGGTTATTTAAAGCAAGGTGGTTTGTTTAGAAGTAAACAATGGAAATGGTTTTTTGAACATAAACAATGGATTAAAGTGATTAGTTCGGATAGTTATTCATTCATGGAATACCACTTTTTTAATAAAGATATCGATGAAATTACAATCTAATTAATTGTCATCAATAAAGTATTTAAAAGAGCATCCATTTGGATGCTCTTTTTTTATGCATTAATAAAAATAAATGAATAATCCAAATTTATTTTCACTCATTGAGTTGTTACTAAACTGATAAAATTTTCATCAATTATCGTATTCCTATTTTAAGTTTCGAATGAGGTGTTGATAGTAAAGTATTGATTTTCAATATATAATATTAATTTTTGTTAATTAAGTTAATAAGATTTCAAAAAGTGCAAAAAAAAACACATTTCATTTAATAAATTAACAATTTAATGTTACTATTTTTTTATATGTTTGGCGAAATAAACTAAATTCAATATGATAAAAATTAAAAGTTTGGTAATTGGAGCGTTCTTTTTCTCCATTACAGTAGCTAAAGCACAGCTATCTGGTACTCTAACAGTGCCTGGTTCTTATGCCTCTATTGCAGCAGCAGTAAATGCATTAAATAGTGTGGGAGTGAGCGGCCCCGTTACGTTTAACATTGCAGCGGGTTATACCGAAACTGCACCAGTGGGTGGTTATACTTTAACTGCTACAGGTACAGCTGCAAACACAATCACCTTCAGAAAAAATGGTGTTGGTGCTAATCCTTTAATCACAGCTTATGCTGGAGGTACAGGAACACCAGGCACTGCTGTTCAAGACGGTGTGTTTGCTTTAATTGGTTCGGATTACGTTACCATTGATGGGATCAACATTACTGACCCAAACACGGCTAACCCTGCAACCATGGAATTTGGTTATGCTTTGTATAAAGCAAGTGTAACTGATGGTTGTCAAAACAACACCATTAAAAATTGTGTGATTACTTTGAATCGCATTAACTGGGCTTCGGGTACTGCGCCAATGGTTGATGGTTCTGTTGGTATCATCATGATGAACGCAACGAACATAGCAGCAACAACGGTGTTAAGTTCTTCTGTAGCCGTTTCAGGTGCCAACTCAAACAATAAATTTTATTCTAATACGATACAAAATTGTAACATTGGTATTGCCTTAATCGGTTTTGCTGACGTAACACCTTTTACATATGCGGATTATGGAAATGATGTAGGTGGTACATCTGCAGCAACTGGTAACACAATCATTAATTATGGTGGTGGTCCTTTGTCAACAAATCCAGCTACTGGTATTCGTACTTTAGCGCAATATGATTTCAATGCTTCTTATAATACTGTTGATAATAATACTGGATCTGGTGTAAACCACGTTTCTACGTTAAGAGGTATTTTATTTAACCAAGCAGTTAATGCAACAGCTTCTATTACAAATAATACGGTAACAATCAGAGGTGGCGGTACAACTTCTCAATTGTCGGCTATCGAAAATTTAGCAGGTAATACAGGTACGACTAACACCATTACTATTTCAAATAATATTATTACTAATTGTACTTATTCAACTGCTACATCAGGAGTTTTTTATGGTATTTATAATAATACTGCCGCTGCTAGGAATTTATTTATTAATAATAACTTATTTAGTAATAACTCAACAAACTCTTCAGGTGTTTATTATAATATTTATAACATTTCTGCTATTTCTAATTCATTAACTGTAAATAGTAACACAACAAC
>CANLAV010000022.1 GCA_947487905.1 Bacteroidota bacterium
CACCTCCGTTGATTAATCCAGAATGTTCTCTATTATCTTTTTCTTTAAAGGCACTGATTGAATTATCATTTCCGAGTGTAATAGTTCCGTACCTTGATGCATTATCAATTTCTCTGAGAGCTAACGAATACTGGGCATTTGAATGAATATGATTTTGATTGTAAGATTCAATATCAACATCGAAAAAAGAATCTCCATTTAGGACGAGAACATTTGCAGTTGTGCATTTTTCTAAGGCTAATCTTATGCCTCCACCAGTTCCTAGCGGCAATTCTTCAGTTGTATAAGATATTTTAATTCCGTTGAATTCCGTTTTGTAAAATTCAGTTATTTTTTCTGATAAATATCCAGTTGATAAAACGACGTGTTTAATTTGATAGTGTTTTAGGTAATCAAATATATAATTTAAAAAAGGTTCGTTGTTAATTGGTGCCATTGGTTTCGGCACATCATTTACAACAGATTGCAATCTTGTTCCAAATCCACCGGCTAATATAATTGCTTCTTGTAACAAAATTCTAAGATTTTGGAAATAATTCGATTTCAACTAATTCGCAAATAGTGTGTCCTAATATCATATGGCATTCTTGAATACGAGGTGTATCTTTTGATGGAATATTTACTAAGTGCTTACAAATAGCTTTCATATTTCCGCCTGTTTCTCCTGTAAAACCTATAGTTACAATTCCTATTTCATTTGCAACTTTAATGGCTTCAATGACATTTTTAGAATTACCACTTGTGGATAGTCCAATCAATACATCACCTTTTCGGCCCATGGCTTGCGTAAGTCTACTATAAATGATATCGTAACTATAGTCGTTTGCAACAGCTGTTGTATAACTTGTGTTTACGTGTAAAGCTTCACTAAATAAAGGTGGACGATCGTAATAAAATCTACCACTTAATTCTGCTGATAAATGCTGCGCATCAGCAGCAGATCCACCATTGCCTGCCCATAAAACTTTACCGTCATTTTTATAACTAATGACTATGTCTTTTACAATTTGTTCTAATGTTTTTAAAATACCATCATTGTTAAGAAGTGATGTTTTTAAATCAATGGAAGCTTGAATCCTGTTTTTGAATGTTTGTATCATGAGGTAAATTATATAAAGGTGAAATTTTAAATCTATTTTTTATAAGGTTTTATTTATGTTAAAATACTTCAATCACTAATAAAATATCATATCGAATGAGCAATTGAATTTTTGTTGTGTTTCTAATGTCATTATTCCTGTTTTATTTTTAAAATTAAAATCACTGTTTTCTATATCAGCAATGCCATGCCATGGTTCTAAGCAAATAAAATGTTCAGAATTTTTCTTGGTCCAAATTCCAAAAAATGGCCAGTTAAAACATTCCATTGTAACGCCATGGCTTGTTTTTTCTGAAACTAAACTTATTTGTTCTATTTGTGAATTCATAAAGACTAAAGCGTCGTTATCAAACAATGATTTCGAAACACTTAGTTTGTTGTTATTTAAAGTTAGTGTTTTAGTTTCCTTTTTAATTAATCCTTCATGCAAGGCATTGATGACTAATTCTTTTTTGTCTGGAAATAGTAAACTGTAATCATTAAACGATTCGTCTTGTTGGAGTGGGCAATTAACCGCTGGATGCCCTCCAATTGAGAAATAGAGTTGGTTTAAATCTGGATTGAAAATTTCGTAATGGGTTAATAATTTATTTTCAATTAATCTATAAACTATCTTTAATGAAAAATCAAACGGAAATTGTTTTAGTGTTTCATCGCTTGCTTTTAATTCAAAGGTTAAAGAGGTTTCATCTTGTTCAATGCATTTAAATTCATTATCTCGAGCAAATCCATGTTGAGGTAATTGGTAGCTTTTATTTAGAAAAATATAGCAGCTATCTTTTAACTTTCCCACAATTGGAAATAAATGAGGCGCATGCCTTGGCCAAATTTCTGGCTTTGCTTGCCATATATATTCAATGTTATTTTTGCTAGAAAAAACTGAGCTAAGTTCGGCACCAAAAGAGTTTACTTTTACAGTTAATTCATTATTTTTTAGCTGATATATTGACATTATAATGTAATTAAGCCTTCAATTTCAGATGCTTTTATATAAATAGATATAATTTCGTCAACACTCAATACTACTTGTTTTACTGATAAACTCACATAGTTCCCTTTTGAAGATTGCTTTTGAATAATTTCAGCATCATTTCCAAACATCACTTGAACTAATGCAATTGATTTATTGTCTGCTTTCACAATAAATTTAAATAAATAAACGTAAGGAAATGATTTAATACTTTCCTCAAGTTTTTTTTGTAGTTCAGAAAAGGTATGCTGTTTCATTTTATTTTGCAAAGTAATGGTTATAAATAAGCAGTAATCCGAAAGTAATCAGAGAAGTTCCAGTTATATAATTGACTATAGTCATGATTTTATTAGTAAGATAATTTTTTATTTTTCCTGCTAGTTTAACTTTAAATAATTCTATAAATAATACGGCAGATAATACTAATAGAAAAAAGACTAGCATTTTATAAATATTATATTGTAGTGACTTACTAATAGCGGTAACGTTTGCTAGCCACAGTAACCATACTGTTGGATTAAATAAATTTAACAAGAAACCTTTTAGTAGCATCACTTTAGGACTTGGTAATTGGTTTTCTATATCAATAGTTTCATCCGTTTTTGCTGGAATTTTTTTAAAGAAAAATGCACCAAAAACAATTAAAATAATGCCGCCGATGATACCGAAAAATGTTTGTGTTTTTTCTGAATGCAATAAATTTGCCATCCCAAAATGAACAAGTAAACACACTAACAAGCATAAAAACAAATCGCTAAATACAACTCCAATGGCTAAGAATGCACCTGTTTTATATCCATGTTTGATACCTGTATTTATTAATGCAAAAAACGCAGGCCCAAAAGAAAAGGTGAGCAGTATCACAATAATAATGGCTTGGTATATTAAACTTAAAATCAAAATTTATTTTTATATGATGTCGTAAATGTATCCCATTCTTTTAATAAATTTCCTTTGAGTACACGTGGAAATTTGTGCGCTGATCCAAGTTTTCCTTTGCTAGCCATAAAATCAATAAAAGCATCATCTGGTAAAACTTTCACAAACACTTCTTTTAAAGCAGCTATGCGCTCTGTTCTATAGTCATCATTTAATTCCATTAAATAATAATCTAGTTTTTCCTTTAACGCTAATTCTGATACTACTTTATTTGATCCAACATACCATTGATGCGCAAACATGGTTTCATAAGGAATACCTGCTACAGCAAATTCATTTATCTCAATATTTAAATCTTTAGCAGTAAGCATAATGGCTTTACTCATATTCTCTACAGATAAATGTTCGCCGCATAAACTCAGATAATGCTTTGTTCTTCCAGTAATAACAATTTCTGCTAATTCTAAATTAGTAAATCGAATCGTATCACCAATTAAATACCTCCATGCGCCTGCACAAGTTGACATTAATAAAGCGTAATCTTTTCCAAGCTCAACATCCTTTATTGTTAAAGCAACGGCTTCTTTTTTTAAGTTCCCATCTGAGTCAAAGTTCGTTTCATTAAATGGAACAAATTCAAAAAATATACCATTATCTAGTAGCATTCTCATGCCTTGTTCTGGATTTGGCCTTTCTTGGTAAGCAATTAAGCCTTCCGATGCTAAGTAGGTATCAGAAAAAATTAATGGAAATGCTGTTAATTTATTGATGCTATTTCTGTAAGGTTCAATGGAAACACCAGCATGTGCATAGGCTCGAAGGTTCGGCCAGATATCATGTATCGTATCAACTTTATAATATTCTATAACACGTTCCATTAAAATTTGTATCCATGCGGGAACGCCCACAATAACGCCTATGTCCCAATTTTTTGCATTTTTTACAATTTCAGATAATTTTGTTTCCCAATCTTTATATTTCGAAATCTCTTTACCTGGCTTGTAAAATCGTTGAAACCAAATTGGGATATTAGCCGCTGTTATACCACTTAAATCGCCTGAATAGTGACTACCATTAAAATCTAAAAGCGTGCTTCCGCCAAGCATTAACATGCCTTTAGTGAAGTGTTCTTTTGGTAAATTATAATTGCTTTGTGCTATTAACTGTCTAACACTGCCTTTTTTGAATGCACTTAATAACTCTTTTGTAACTGGTATATATTTACTGGCAGCTTCTGATGTTCCTGAACTAAGAGCAAAATACTTTATATTACCTGGCCAACATACATAAGGTTCGCCTTTATGCGCTCTATGCCACCATTGTTTATAAATACTACTGTAGTCATACATGGATACAGTAGTTTGAAATTGTTCAATTGGATTTTTTTCTTGTAATAGTTTTGTGAAATTAAAATGTTCGCCAAATGCAGTGTGCTCAGCTTTTGCAAGCAGTTTTGTTAAAACTTTTTCTTGTTGAGAGGCATAATTTTTTCTTTTCGGAATTTTACTACCTAAGTCAACGGCTTTTTTTAATATAGATCCTAATATTGCCATTTTTAAATGATGATTTGAATTATTAAATGATTTATATAATTCATGTCTCGATTTATTTAGTTTATGTATTTAAAATTATGATTGTTTTTAATGCTTTTTAATGTTGCTAAAATTAATTTAATCACATTTTCTACATCTTCTTTATGAACTGTTTCTACGGTTGTATGCATGTATCTTAATGGTAAAGAAATCAGTGCAGATGCCACACCTTCATGACTATAAGCAAATGCATCGGTATCTGTTCCTGTACTTCTACTTGCTGCTTGTCGTTGAAATTCAATTTTATTTTTTTTAGCCGCTTCAATAATTAATTTTAGTAAATTATTTTGAACGGCTGGTCCATAAGAGAGCACAGGGCCTTTGCCGCAAGCTAAATCCCCGCTTGTTATTTTACTCATCATCGGTGTTTGTGTGTCATGGCATACATCCGTTATGATGGCAACATTTGGTTTTATCTTTTGAGCTATCATGGTTGCACCATTTAATCCAACTTCTTCTTGAACAGCATTTACAATATATAATCCAAAAGGTAATTTTGTTTTTGTTTCTTTTAGTAAACGAGCTACTTCAGCAATCATAAATCCACCAATGCGATTATCTAAGGCTCTTCCTAGGAAATAGCGATTGTTTAATTCCATAAACTCATCTTCGTATGTCACTACACAACCAACATGAACTCCTAACGATTCAACTTCTTTTTCGTTTTTACAACCTAAATCTAAAAATATATTTTTAAGTGTTGGAGTTTCTTCTCTTGCTGCATCACGCACATGTATAGCAGGCCAACCAAACACACCTTTCACAATGCCTTTTTCAGTATGTATATTAACTCGCTTAGAAGGGGCGATTTGATGATCACTGCCTCCGTTTCTTCTTAAATAAACAAAACCATCTTTAGTAATATAATGAACAAACCAAGATATTTCATCTGCATGCGCCTCAATGACAACTTTGTATGGAGCCTCTGGGTTTATAACTCCAACAACAGTTCCATATGTATCTACAAAATAATCATCAATATATGGTTTGATATAAGAAAGCCATAATTTCTGACCTTCACTTTCAAATCCTGTTGGAGAGGGATTATTAATATACTTTTTCAAAAACAGTAATGAGTTTTCGTTATAAATACTTTTTTCTTTTTTTGAGGATGTTTTTGCCATGCTGAGCGCTGAATTATAAATTTTAAATATAAATAAAAAGTAGCATATTTTATAGTAAAAAATGCAAAATATGGAATAACATGTTACTTAGATAAATTATGTATTTTTGATTTTTAGTTTCGATTTTTTAAGATATGTTGAGCAATACAATAGAAATTTATACAGATGGCGCTTGTTCTGGAAATCCTGGGCCAGGTGGTTATGGTATTGTGATGAAATATAAAGATCAACGTAAAGAGTTTTCGGAAGGCTTTACATTAACAACAAATAATAGAATGGAATTATTGAGTGTTATTTTAGGTTTGGAAAAAATAAAAAAAATGGGTTGTGAAGTCATTGTATATTCAGATTCAAAATACGTGTTAGATTCAATCAATTTAGGATGGGTTTATAATTGGAAAAAAAAAGGCTTTAAAGATAAGGCCAACGTTGATTTATGGAAACGATTTTTGTTAATCGATAAGAAACATGATGTTAAGTTCGTTTGGGTAAAAGGCCACGCATCTAACAAAGAAAATAATAGGTGCGATGAATTGGCTGTTGCTGCAAGTAAAAGTAAAAACTTAATTACAGATGAGGGTTACGAATTAATTTGCAAAAAGTAATCTAAAATCAATAAAAAAGGGGAACAACTAGCTCCCCTTTTTTTATATAATGAATGTTTTATTACCAAATAACAACTCTTTTTTCAACAGGAATAAACATCCCGTCGCCTTCTTTTACATCAAACGCTTCGTAAAATTCAGGCATATTACTTAATGGTCCAATGGCTCTGAAATTACCAGGAGAATGCGGGTTTGTTGCAATCATTTGTTTTAAGTAGGCATCACGCATCAATGTTTTCCAACCTTGTGCCCAAGAAATAAAGAAGCGTTGTTCGCCTGTAAAACCATCAATTATTGGTGATTTTTTTCCATCTAAGGTTCTTTTGTATGCATAGTAAGCCATTGTTAAACCACCCAAATCTGCTATATTTTCACCTTGAGTTAATTCTCCATTGACATGAAGTGTGTCGATAGCTTTATAACTATTAAATTGATCAATAATTAGTTTTGTTTTATTTTTAAAATTTTTAAAGTCGGCATCACTCCACCACATTTTTAAATTACCATCTGCATCAAACTGAGCGCCTTGGTCATCAAATCCGTGCGTTAATTCGTGCCCGATAATTGCACCCATTACACCGTAATTAAACGCATCATCTGCGCTTGGGTCAAAGAATGGAACTTGCATAATTCCAGCAGGAAAAGCTATTTCGTTTGATGTTGGATTGTAATAAGCATTAACCGTTGGTGGGGTCATTCCCCATTCCATGCGATCTACAGGCTTACCAATTTTCGCTAACATTCTATTGTATTGAAATTCGCGTCCGTTGCTTACATTATTCCAATATGAATTTGTGCTGACTTTTAAATTAGAATAGTCAATCCAGTTATCGGGGAAACCTAATTTTTTAATAATTTTATCTAACTTTAATTGAGCAGCAGCTTTGGTTTCAGCACTCATCCAATCACGAGAATTGATGCGAAGTCTGTATGAAGCAATTAAATTATCAACCATAATGGTTACTTTCTTTTTAGAATACTCATCAAAGTATTTGTCAACATACATTTTACCTAAAGCTTCGCCTAATGTCTCATCAACAGCTCCTTGAACGCGCTTGTATCGAGGTTTCATTTGTTTTTTTCCAGATAAAACAGTGCCATTAAATTTAAAACTTTCATTTACAAATTTGCTCGATAAATAGGGCGCAGCATCAGAAATTAATTTCCATTTTAAAAATACTTTCCAATCAGATATTTTAACAACATTGATAAATTGATTTAACCCTTTGTAAAATTGCGGTTGATTTAAAACTAATACATCTGGTGTTTTCATTCCAATTGTAGAGAAATATATATCCCAATCAATATTCGATGTTATGGCCTTCAAATCTTCAATTTTGAATGGATTGTATTGTTTTTCCACGTCACGTTGTTCCGTCGCATTTTGTGAATGTTTCGCAAGATTCGTTTCGATATCCATAATGATTTTGGCTTGAGATTTTGCTTCTGAAGCATTACTACCCAAACAAATAAACATACGTTCGATGTGATTTACGTATTCTTTTTTTATGGATTCGTATTGCGCTTCAAAGTAAAAATCCTTATCCGGCAATCCTATACCTGTTTGACCTAAATAGCAAGTATTAGCATTACTGTTTTTAAAGTCTGAATACACATAAAAGCCCAGCATACCAGAAATACCTTTTTTATTTAACAAAGCCGTTGTTTTAAATAAATCAGATTGTGTTTTAATCGCGTCAATTAATTTTAAATCATCCGAAATCGGCTTCATACCATCTTTTTCAATAGCAATTGAATCCATGGCAGTTAAATAAAAATCTCGTAATTTTTGTTCATTTGAACCACTCGTTGGATTTTCATTTTTAGCTAAATCAATCATTAATGATTTTAAATTAGCTAAATTTCGTTCGTTGATTTCATTAAAACTACCCCAGCTTCCATCACTTGCCGGTATTTGTTGGTTTTTTAACCAATTGCCATTGGCAAATTTATAAATATCATTTTTTGGACTTACAGAATAATCAATGTAGCCAAGATTTAATCCTGAGTGCTGTGCGCTTGCATTTGCCACAATAAAAAAGGAAGAGGTAATTACTAATAGTTTTCGCATAAATGTTTTTTTAGTAAATATAAATTAAAATTCAATATCCTTAATAAATAATGGGATAAGAAAATATAAATGATGATGAGCGGTCGTTTAAATAAATATGTGAGTTGGCATTTTTTGAATTAACCCAGTTTCATGAGCTTTATTAAACAACAGTTGAATAGCTTTTTTTCCTATTTCTCCTAAGTCAATACTAAACTCATTGACGTATAAGGCAATATGTTTTTTCATAACATCTTCGCTCATTTCTTGAGCATGTTTTTTTACAAATGGCATCGAACTTTCAGGATTTTTAAATGCAAATTCAACACTTTGCTTGATTAATAAATCAACGGTTTGTTGCAATTTTTTATCTATATTTTTTTTGATGACAATGCCTCCAAGCGGAATTGGCGCGTTAATTAAACTTTCCCAAAATTCGCCAAGGTCAATTATTTTTTCTAATCCTTTTTCTTGGTACGTAAATCTATTTTCGTGAATAATAAGCCCTGCATCTATTTTATTTAATAGTAATGCGTTTTCTATGTCACTAAATAGCATTTCTTTTTTGTTTTTAGCATTAGGAAAAGCGAGTGATAATAAAAAGTTAGCTGTTGTATATTTTCCAGGAATAGCAATACTTGCAGTGTCAATGTCTTTTATTTTATGTGTTGAATTTTGAATTAATAAAGGGCCGCAGTTAAATCCGAGCGCACTACCACTATTTAATAAATTATAGGCGTTTGTTAAATAAATAAAAGCATGGTAACTTAATTTTGTAATATCTAATTCTGAATTAAAAGCTTTGTTATTAAGCGCTTCCACATCTTCCATGATAATAGCAAAGTCAATGCCTTGTGTGTCAATTTTTTTATGTACTAAAGCATCAAAAATGAAACAGTCATTTGGGCATGGAGAAAAACCAAGTGTGAAATTCATTGGATTAATTTTTTAAATCGTTATTTAATAGTGTTATTAAAAAATCATTTAAGTTTTTAATAGCTAAAGGCATTTGCCATTTACTTTTATCACGTTTTTCAACGTAATTTGAAACTGATCTAATTTGTAAAAAATTATTAATATTTTGATGACATGCTGCGAAAAATGCTGCACCTTCCATGCTTTCTGTGTCAGGATTGTATAAGGCTGATACTTTTAAAATGGATGCGTCGTTTCCATGAATCGTGTTTACAGTAATCCCTTTTACTTTTTTTAATTGATGAATCAATTTGTTTTTTGAAGTAAATTGATTTTTAAAAATGTGCGTACCTTCTAAATTCAATTCGTCATAAGTTAAAAATGCATCTCCATTTTCTGCCCCTAATTCACTTAAAACATCTTCAGTGATATTTACAAGTTCTCCTAACTCCAAATTTCTATTAAATGCTCCGCAAACTCCCACATTAATGACTAAATCGTAAGAACTTTTATTGTATTTCCCCATCATATAGGCTGTGTTTACCATGCCAATTCCTGAAATTAAAACGGTAACACTATTTTCTTGCATAGTTGTAAAGCCTTTATTTATGCCAATTTCAGCTTCTTTTATAAGTAAATAATCAAGTAATGGTTTTACTTCAAATTGTGTAGCTGAAACGATAAGAATATTCATTTTTAATTGTTATTTTTGGAACTGTTAATTTACTATGATTTATATTACCCGCAAAGAACATTTTAACGCTGCTCATAAATTATACAATGAAGCGTGGAGTGAAGAAAAAAATGACACTATTTTTGGTAAATGTGCTAACAAAAATTGGCATGGTCACAACTACGATTTATTTGTTACCGTTAAAGGTAATATAAATCCAGATACTGGATTTGTTGTCAATTTAAAAGATTTAAGTTCTTTGATTACAAGAGATGTTACAAATATCTTAGATCATAAAAACTTAAATTTAGATGTAAAAGGAATGTTTGCTATGCCTTCTACCGAAAATGTTGCCATTTTTATTTGGAATATATTATTTCCAAAAATTAAAGAAATGGGTGCTGAATTACATCGCATAAAGCTTTATGAAACTGAAAGTAATTATGTTGAATATTTCGGAGAATAAACAATTTAAAACTTTGCGTGTTACCATAATAAAATAAAAAAATGCTAAACGAAGAATTTGAACACGATATAACTGGCTATAGAAAAATAGATCAATTTAATGATAAATTAGTTGATTCTATTTCTGATATGTATAAAAATATTTTAACGGATGTTGGAGAAAATTCGGAACGAGAAGGTCTTTTAAAAACACCCGTTAGAGCGGCTAAGGCCATGCAATTTTTAACACAAGGCTATGAGTTAAATCCTGCTGAAATTTTGCGTTCTGCTATGTTTAAAGAAGATTATAGCCAAATGGTGATTGTAAAAGATATTGAGTTATATAGTTTGTGCGAACATCATTTATTGCCATTCTTTGGAAAAGCTCATATAGCGTATATACCAAATGGACATATTGTGGGATTGAGTAAATTACCTCGTGTAGTTGATGCTTTTGCCCGCCGTTTGCAAGTGCAAGAAAGACTTACCAATGAAATTAGAGATTGTATTCAGGAAACATTAAATCCTTTGGGTGTTGCAGTCGTTATCGAATGTTCGCATTTATGTATGCAAATGCGTGGTGTCCAAAAACAAAATAGTTCAACAACGACTTCAGCATTTAGTGGGGAATTTTTAACGTCTGTTACGCGCAAGGAATTTATTAGTTTGATTAGCACTAAGCTTCACTAATTTTTTTTGGTTCATATTTTATTACCAATTTTTGTTAGAAATAAATGGTTTATAGCCATTTATTTTTTTTATTTGTATAAAGTTTAAAAACAACTATTATGTACGGAAATTTTAAAAATCATTTACAAGCTCAATTAACTGAAATAGAAGAAAACGGCTTATTGAAAAAAGAACGCATTATTACAACGCCTCAAGGTGCTTCTGTTATGGTAAATAATAATGAGGTTATTGTTTTTTGTTCTAATAATTATTTAGGCCTATCATCTCATCCAAAAGTGATTGAAGGTTCTAAAAAGGCTTTAGATTCTCATGGTTACGGTATGTCATCTGTCCGTTTTATTTGTGGAACTCAAGATATTCATAAAACGCTTGAAAAAAAGATATCTACGTTTTTAGGTCAAGAAGATACTATTTTGTATGCGGCCGCATTTGATGCTAATGGCGGTGTATTTGAGCCTTTGTTTGGTGAAGAAGATGCCATTATTTCTGACGAATTAAATCACGCATCCATTATTGATGGCGTTCGTTTGTGTAAAGCACAACGTTACCGTTATAAAAATTGTGATATGGCTGATTTAGAAGAGCAATTAATAAAAGCGCAGGCACAGCGTTACCGTATTATTGTAACAGATGGTGTTTTTAGTATGGATGGTTTTGTCGCACCTTTAGATAAAATTTGTGATTTAGCCGATAAATACAATGCGATGGTTATGGTTGATGAATGCCACGCTTCAGGATTTATTGGCAAAACGGGTAGAGGAACTATAGAATTAAAAAACGTCATGGATCGTGTTGACATTGTTACTGGCACTTTAGGTAAAGCATTAGGTGGTGCCATGGGTGGATTTACTTCAGCCAAAAAAGAAGTCATTGAAATTTTACGTCAACGGTCACGCCCTTATTTATTTTCAAATTCGTTAACACCAAGTATTGTTGGTGCAAGTATTGCCGTGTTTGATATGCTGAGCGAAACAACGGAATTACGCGATCAATTAGAGTTTAACATTAATTATTTTAAACAAGGATTACGAAAAATTGGATTAGAGTTTAAAGAAGGTGATTCTGCCATTGTACCAGTTATGCTTTATGATGCAAAACTTGCTCAAGTATTTGCCGATAAATTATTGTTAGAAGGTATTTATGTAATTGGATTCTTTTTTCCAGTTGTTGCTAAAGGCCAAGCACGTATTCGTGTTCAGTTATCAGCAGCTCACACACAAGCGCACTTAGATAAAGCAATATTAGCTTTTGAAAAAGTTGGAAAAGAATTAGGGGTGATTAAATAAGATTTTGTGTTTTAAATTGAAACGCTCAGCTAGGATTAGTTGGGCGTTTTTTTTGTTTTATATTTGGGCGTTTCCCTGCGGGTCAGGCTTTTCGTTGCAATCTTTTTTCGTCCCTCAAAAAGGATTTTCACTGCAATCCTTAACGCAATATCAACTTTGTATTTTTAATGTAAAATTTTAAAAATTAATTCTCGCATTAACTCTCCTCTATCAGTTACACCGTTATTAACTCCTTTTGTTTTTAAATCGTATTCTTTTAAATATTTAAAAATATCTTTGAGTTTTCCAGTGCTGTAATTTTGTGCAGCTTTTGCAAAACCATCCACAAAAAATGGATTTACGCCAAGGGTTTGAGCGATGGCAAATTTCGACTTGTCTGGCGCGAAATGATAAATCAGTATTTTAGAAAAGTACCCGTATAAAACACTTAGTGTCATAATTGGAGAATGTTCTTTTTCATTTGCTGAAAAATAATTGATAATCCGATTCGCTTTTAAAACATCCTTTTTACCTAAAGCGTCTTGTAATTCAAACACGTTAAATTCTTTACTGATACCAATTTTATCTTGTATAGCATCAACTGTAATCTCTTCACCTTCTTTTAAATTAATAACTAATTTTTCTATTTCATTACTAATTTTTGATAAGTCATTCCCCAAAAATTCTGCTAATAAAAAAGCAGCTTTTGGGCCAATTTTAATATTGTGGTCTTGAACTGCAGTTGTTATCCATTCTGGTAATTGGTTTTCATAGAGTTTTTTCGTTTCTAAAAAAACGTGATTTTTTTGCAATGATTTATAAGTTGTACTTCTTTTATCTAATTTTTTGTATTTGTAACAAAACACTAAAATAGTGGAAGGTTGTGGGCTTTGAAGATAACTTGTTAGTGCATTTACCGACGATGTACTTCCTTTTTTTAATGTTGTTTCTTCGTCGTCGTCATCTTCACTTGATCCTTTTCCTAATTCTTTTAAATTTTGAGCTTCTTTTACAATAACAACTTGGTATTCGCTCATCATAGGAAAGCGTTTAGCTGCAGAAATAATTGTGTTTAAATCAACATCTTTTCCGTATAAAATGGTTTGATTAAATTCTTGTTCATTTTCATCAAGTACATTTTTTTCAATGTAATCGCTAATTAAATCAATGTAATAGGCTTCCTCGCCGCTTAAAAAATAAACGGGTTTGAAAATTTTACGTTTTAAGTCTGTTAATAGTTGTGTTACTTCTTTCATTATTTAAAGCGTTTATTTAATTCGCTCAATCAATTTTTCTAAAATATTAATGGCTGATAAACTAATTACGGTTCCTGGGCCAAAAATTCCTGATACACCCGACTGATATAAAAACTCATAATCTTGCTGTGGAATAACTCCTCCAGCAACTACCATGATATCTTCTCTTCCATATTTTTTTAATTCTTCAATGACTTGAGGAACTAATGTTTTGTGTCCTGCAGCTAAAGATGAAACGCCTAAAATGTGTACGTCATTTTCAACAGCTTGTTTTGCTGCTTCGGCAGGTGTTTGGAATAATGGACCAATGTCAACATCAAAACCCATATCTGCAAAACTGGTTGATATAACTTTTGCACCTCTATCATGACCATCTTGCCCCATTTTAGCAATCATGATGCGTGGACGACGACCATCTAATTCGGCAAATTGATCGGCCAATTCTTTTGCTTTTAAAAAATGTTTATCCATACTTATTTCTTTACTGTAGACCCCTGTAATACTTTTGATAGTTGCTTTGTAACGACCATATACTTTTTCTAATGCGTAAGAAATTTCACCTAAACTGCAACGTAATCTTGCCGCGTTAATGGCTAATTCTAATAAGTTTCCTTTTCCAGTTTTTGCACATTCCGTTAATGCATGTAATGCTTCTTCGGCTTTCGTAGTATTTCTTTCTGCTTTTAATTTTGCTAAGCGTTCGAGTTGTTGAATTCTAACTTTATTATTATCAACGTCTAAAATCTCGATGGTTGTCTTTTCATCTGTTTGGTATAAATTTACACCTACAATAATATCTTTGCCACCATCAATACGGGCTTGTTTTCGTGCAGCAGCTTCTTCAATACGCATCTTAGGAATACCCGTTTCAATCGCTTTCGCCATTCCTCCGAGTGATTCAACTTCTTCGATTAATTCCCAAGCTTTGTTTACTAATTCATTCGTTAATGTTTCAACGTAATAGGATCCAGCCCAAGGGTCAACTACTTTACAAATGTTAGTTTCATTTTGTAAAAACAGTTGTGTGTTTCGTGCAATGCGAGCACTGAAATCAGTTGGTAATGCAATCGCTTCGTCTAATGCGTTAGTATGTAAACTTTGAGTATGTCCCATTACTGCTGCTAGAGCTTCTACACAAGTTCTAGTCACATTATTAAATGGATCTTGTTCAGTTAAACTCCAGCCGCTAGTTTGGCAATGCGTTCGGAGTGCCATTGATTTTTCTGATTTAGGATTAAATTGTTTTACGATTTTTGCCCACAACATTCTTCCTGCACGCATCTTTGCAATTTCCATAAAATGGTTCATTCCTATAGCCCAGAAAAATGATAGGCGAGGTGCGAATGCATCAATATCTAAACCAGCTTTAATGCCAGTTCTAATATATTCTAATCCATCAGCTAATGTATAAGCTAATTCAATATCAGCAGTGGCACCAGCTTCTTGCATGTGATAACCACTAATAGAAATGGAATTAAACTTTGGCATGTTTTGAGATGTAAATTCAAAAATATCAGCAATAATTTTCATTGAACTTTCTGGTGGATAGATGTAAGTATTTCGCACCATAAATTCTTTTAAAATGTCGTTCTGTATAGTTCCCGTTAATTTCTCCATACTGACGCCTTGTTCTTCGGCAGCAACAATGTAAAATGCTAGTATTGGTAAAACGGCTCCATTCATCGTCATACTGACACTCATTTCATCTAACGGAATACTGTCAAATAAAATTTTCATATCTAAAATCGAATCAATGGCAACACCTGCTTTTCCAACGTCTCCAACTACTCGTTCGTGATCACTGTCATAACCGCGATGCGTCGCTAAATCAAAAGCAACCGATAATCCTTTTTGTCCAGCTGCTAAGTTTTTTTTATAAAAAGCATTACTGTCTTCTGCCGTGCTAAATCCCGCGTATTGTCTTATTGTCCAAGGATTTTGAACATACATACTTGAATAAGGACCTCTTAAAAAGGGGGCTTTACCTGCACCGAAATGGAGATGTTCAAATGATTTTATGTCATCTAAATTATAATGCGATTTAACAACAATTTGTTCTGCCGTTGTAAAGTCTACTGAATCTAATGATTTTGATTGATGTTGAGTTGACTGAAATAATGTATTTGAAAAATCTTTTCTCATTAAAATAAAATTAAAATTTAAGATGTTTTACTGAAATTCCTGCTTTTTGTAATTCTTTTAACGAGTCAATTCCAATTTTCAAATGATCGTTGACAAAATCAGCACTTACTTTTTTATCACTTTCTTCCGTCTTTACACCTTCAGGAATCATTGGTTGATCAGATACTAAGAGTAAGGCTCCAACGGGAATTTCGTTATGAAAGCCCACACTGAAAATAGTGGCTGTTTCCATGTCAATTGCCATGGCTCTGATCACTCTTAAATATTCTTTGAATTTCTCATCGTGTTCCCAAACTCTTCTGTTAGTTGTATAAACAGTTCCAGTCCAGTAATCTCTTCCACTTAAACGAATGGTGTATGAAATTGCTTTTTGTAAATTAAATGAAGGTAATGCAGGCACTTCATTTGGTAAATAATCGTTAGATGTTCCTTCGCCTCTAATTGCTGCAATAGGTAATATCAAATCTCCAATCTCATTTTTCTTTTTTAATCCACCACATTTTCCTAAAAATAAAACGGCTTTGGGGTTGATGGCAGTTAATAAATCCATGATGGTTGCAGCCATTGCGCTTCCCATACTAAAGTTAATAATCGTAATACCATCAAATGTGGCAGATTGCATGGGTCTATCTAATCCTTCCACTTCAACATGATTCCACTCAGCAAATGTTTTTACGTATCCGCCAAAATTGGTCAGTAAGATATAAGAGCCAAATTCTTCTAATTTTTTACCCGTGTAACGTGGCAACCAATTATTTACGATTTCTTCTTTTGTTTTCATACCCTTAATTTAATTCAAACAAAGTTATAAAGTATTTTATCTTTTTATATGATTATTATTTTACCCTATATTTATCCTAATTTTTACGAAGAATGAATTTACAAAAATTAAATTTTCCTGATATACAAACTCGCTTTAAAGAAAAGCCAAACGGTCAAAAGCAAATATTTGATAACATTCGCAAAAAATTTGTTGATTTAACACCTGAGGAATGGGTAAGACAACATTTAGTGTCGTATTTAATTCAAATTAAAAATATTCCACCCTCTTTAATTTCGGTAGAAAAGCAATTGGTATTAAATGGAACAAAAAGACGGACGGATGTGGTAGTTTATAATTCAGTATTGAGCCCTTTGTTAATTATAGAATGTAAGGCGCCAAGTGTCATTTTAAATCAAGAAACAGTTAATCAAGCATTAGGTTATAATTTAGTTTTAAATGTTCCTTATGTATTGTTAACGAATGGGTTATCTCATATTTGTTTTCATTATTTCCATCAAAAAGCTACTATTTTATCAGAAATTCCAAGTTTTGAGGAGCTTCAAAGTAAATTATAAATCACTGATTATTAGTATGTTAAATTTTAATAAGCTTAAAATTTAACGATTAATTAGCACGTTAACAACAATTAACATTGCGATTGTGAAATAAATACCTTATGTTTGTAAAAACGAACAAATTACGATGTTAATCAATAAAATAGGTATATCAATAGTTGCTTTGGCTCTTTCACTCAATGGAAGTGCCTCTGTTCCTTTACCTGTTTTTTCAAATGTTTCTTTTTTAAATCGCGCTTCTAATCCGGATGAAAAACCAATTAAAGATGATGATGGTAAGAAGAAAGTTGTAAAAAAAGATGATACAACACGTGTGCCATTAAATCCTTCTCTCCTTTTAGCCACACATAATGAAGAAGATCATGAAGATCATGAAGAAGTAGATTCGTTGTTAGCATTTCCTTCAAATGACTTGTACACGAGTTGGGATACAACGGTTATTCATCCTTATTCATTTTCTCAATCATTTAAAAAAGATTCAGCGTCTATTGTTTTTACAGAGCCTACAGATTGCGGTTTTAGAATTCCATTTAATGGAAACGTCACTTCAGAATTTGGATGGAGAAAAAAAAGACCGCATTATGGTACGGATATAGATTTAGAAACAGGCGATACAGTTGGATCTGCATTTGATGGCATGGTTCGAATAGCTAAATTGAATCGTAGTTATGGAAACGTAGTTATTATTAGACATAAAAACGGATTAGAAACAGTTTATGCTCACTTATCAAAAATATTAGTTGAAGCAGGGCAAATTGTTGAAGCCGGTCAAACGATTGGCTTAGGCGGAAATACAGGACATTCATTTGGTTCTCATTTACATTTTGAAATGCGCTATTTAGGTCAGGCTATTGATGCGGAAGATTTTGTTGATTTTGAAAAAGGTGTTTTGAAAAGTAATCAAGTTACCTTTACAAAAGCCGATGTTGAAACAAAATATGATTTAAGAGCTTTACATTCTCGTCAAAAAAGAGATTTAAATTTAACGCGTGTTACGTCTTCAAAGTCTAAACATGGTAAAGTCTATAAAGTCAGAAAAGGTGATACGTTAGGACGAATTGCTCAACGTAATCATACGACTATAAAAGCTATTTGTAAAAAGAATGGCATCAAAAAAAATAAAGCCTTACGTCCAGGCCAAAAACTAAAAGTGTAATCCTTTTCCTTTTTAACATTTAATTTTCAAGTATGGTTTAATTTTTGTTTAAGTATGACTTAAATGAAAGAGGAATTATTACATACGATTTGGAAATATAAATTAACGGGTACAGTTGATTATATGGGCACAAAGCAAGAGGAGATAAAAATTATTTCCATTGGCGAACATAATCATAACTCGGGACCAGATTTTTTTAATTCAAAAGTTGAGATAAATGGCTTATTGTTGGTTGGGAATTTAGAAATCCACGTCAAAACATCGGATTGGCTAAAGCATAAACATCAGTATGATAAAGCATACGATAATTTGGTTTTACATGTGGTTTATGAGCATGATGTTGAACTTCCTCAAAATGAGCAATACAATGTATCCGTGCTTGAATTAAAAAACCACATTAAATCTTCGCTATTACTTCAATATCAAAATATAGAAAGTTCAAAACAAAAAATACCTTGTGGAAAATCCATTACCACCGTTTCATCAATCATCTGGAAATCATGGTTAGATCGATTAGCTGTTTCTCGTTTAGAAGATAAAACAAATCATATTTCGACTATTTTTAATTCAGTTCAACAAAATTTAGAAGAGACACTTTATGCTTTGTTATGTAGAAATTTTGGGTTTAAAATCAATAATGATGCCTTCGAATTATTGGCTAAATCGACGCCATTTTATCTATTAAAAAAACATGCGGATCAACCGTTGCAATTGGAAGCTCTCTTGTATGGAAACGCTGGGTTTTTAGACGATTTGTTTAAAGAAAAATACCCAATTAGTTTGCAAAATGAATTTGAATTTTTGAAACACAAATACGCGTTGATTCCATTGAAAAAAGAAATATGGAAATTTTCGAAAACGCGTCCTTCTAATTTTCCAACGATTAGAATTTCTCAATTAGTTTGTTTAATTGGTAAACAACAATCGCTTTTTCATTTTATCGAAAAACAACCCACGATTACTCAATTAAAAAATTATTTTAATGTAGAAACCAAAGTGTATTTTAAATCTCATTTTAAATTTGATTCACCTGTTACGGAGTGTTCTAAACATTTAGGTGATTCAGCATTTTATAATATTGTGATCAATACAATTGTTCCTTTTCTTTTTTTTATCTCAAAGCAAAATTTCAATGCAGATTTGCAAGATTATGCTTTTGATTTACTTGAGCAGATACCAGCAGAGATTAACACAAAAACAAAAGCATTCACAAATTTAGGCGTAGTTCCCGAAAGCGCCTTAGAAACGCAAGCTATGATTAAGTTATACGATTCCTATTGTTCCATTAAATCGTGTCTTAATTGCCATGTGGCCGAATATCTTTTAAAAAACAGTTGAGTCGTCTCATTTTTAAACTAATTATTCCTATTTTTACAACTATGATACATAAAATAATACTCAAATTTGAAGAACGCGCATTTGGTGTTTGCGAATGGTGGGGAAAAAAATTAGGAATTCGATCTACTACAATCCGCATGTATTTTATTTATTTATCTTTTTTTACGTTTGGTTCACCAATTATTATTTATTTCATCATGGCTTTTATGCTCGAACATAAAGAGAGTTTTAAGTTTAAGCCATCTCGTAAAAAAAGTGTTTGGGATATTTAAAATCTTTTTATTCCTCATGATTTAATCTTACTTTTAAGACTAAATGTTTTCACTACTAAAATCATATTATCGTTTTTTTTCTCCCTTATTAATATTATTGTTTTTATGGGTTATTGGTACGGTAGGTTATGTCATAATTGATAATTACAATTGGTTTGATGCATTTTATATGACCGTAATTACCGTTGCAACGGTTGGATACGGAGAAGTGCAACCATTAAGTCATGCAGGAAAAACCTTCACAGCATTTCTTATTATAACAAGTTTTGGTACATTTGCGTATGCTGTTTCATCCATTACAAAATTTGTTTTTGATGGAGAATTTAATGAATTTTATAAAAATCAAAAATTGAACGCTTCAATAGAAAAATTATCCGACCATATTATCATCTGCGGTTACGGCCGAAATGGTAGGCAAGCCGCACAGGTTTTAAAAAAACACAATCAACGATTTGTAGTTATAGAAAGTAACGTAACTATTACCAATAGTTTAAATCACAAGCATAGTGATTTAGTAATTTTTGGAGATGGAACGCAAGATGAAATTCTATTAAAGGCGGGAATACTTCGCGCTAAAGCCTTAATCACGACTTTACCAGTTGATGCCGATAATGTTTTTATTGTGTTAACAGCACGCAATTTGAATAAAAAATTAACCATTATTTCAAGAGCGAGTGAAGATAATTCAGACACGAAATTAAAAATTGCTGGCGCTAACAACATCATTATGCCTGATAAAGTTGGTGGGGCACACATGGCATCATTAGTGATGAAGCCTGATGTGATTGAATTTATTGACATCATAACTTCTGAGCGCGGCAATAACATTAGCTTAGAAGAAATCTCGTTTACAGAAATGCCAGATGCCTTAAAAGATAAAACGTTAAAAGATTTAGAAATAAGAAATAAATCGGGCGCTAATATCATTGGCTTTAAAACAGCAGAAGGTGAGTATATTGTTAATCCGAGTGCTGAGACACGTATCATAACTAATTCGAAATTATTTGTGTTGGGTACTTCGGATCAGATTGAAAAATTGAAACAATTGTTGAGCTAGTATTTTTTGGAATAGTGGCGTTTAAAAAACTTTAATATATTTAAATTATGAATGTTATTTTATTTGACGATTATTCACGCAATGATTTATTACCGTTTACATTTACAAAACCTGTTTCAGAAATACGAATTGGTATTTTAACGATTACCGAAAAATGGAATTATTTTTTGAATACAACTGTGTCTTTTCAAACGCAAGATTATTTAAGTATAAAATATAAAAAGCAAACAACGCTTGAAAATATTTATATCAATGGTAAAATTTGTCCTAACCAAGAATTAGTAAATGCTATTTTGAATTTGGAAATGAATTCAGCTATCAAATCAGGTAACGACTTAATAGCTTATAAAACTTCAGAATCAAACCACCTCGATTTAGAAAATTTGCTAATTCAGGCAAAAGACATTCCTAAAAATTATATGTCCATAAAAAACGTTTGGGATATTTTTTCTAAAAATGGGGAGGCGTTAAAAATTGACTTTGAATTTTTGACAAAAGGAAAGCAGTCGCAAGAATTATCAAATACAAATAAATTGATTGGAGATAAACAGCAATTGTTTATTGAAGAAGGCGCGATCGTTGAAGCATCTATTTTAAATGCATCTACTGGCCCAATATATATCGCTAAAGATGCCGAGGTAATGGAAGGAAGCATCATTCGTGGCCCATTTTCATTAGGCGAACATGCTACCTTAAAATTAGGAACTAAAATTTACGGCGCAACAACCATTGGTCCTCATTGTAAGGTTGGCGGTGAAGTCAATAATTCTGTCATCTTTGGATTTACCAATAAAGCACATGATGGTTTTTTAGGAAATAGCGTAATTGGAGAATGGTGTAATTTAGGCGCCGATACAAATAATAGTAATTTGAAAAATAATTACGGTTCTGTAAAATTATTTAATTACGCCTCCGAAACCATGAAAGACACTCAATTGCAATTTTGCGGATTGATGATGGGTGATCATAGTAAATGCGGTATTAATACCATGTTTAATACTGGAACGGTAGTTGGCGTATCAGCTAATATTTTTGGATCTGGATTTCCATCAACACACATTCCATCTTTTTCTTGGGGTGGTGCTGATACTATGGAAATTTACCAATTGGATAAAATGTTTGAAACAGCTGAACGTGTTTACGCCCGAAGAGGCATTGAATTGTCGGCTGAAGAAAAAAACATTTTAACACACGTTTTCAATAGCACTAAGCCATTTAGAAAATGAAAAAATCATTAAACTTATTCGACACAACGCTTTTAGTTGCGGGTTCTATGATTGGCTCAGGAATTTTTATTGTAAGTTCCGACATAGCCCGTTCAGTAGGTTCAGCAGGATGGCTTTTAATAGTTTGGATTTTATCCGGAGTGATTACGTTATTAGCAGCTTTGAGTTACGGAGAATTAGCGGGCATGATGCCGCAAGCTGGTGGACAATTTGTTTATATTAAAAAAGCATTTGGAAATTTAACGGCCTTCGTTTATGGTTGGACCGTTTTTTTAGTAATTCAAACAGGCGTTATTGCTGCCGTTGCTGTTGCCTTTGCAAAATTTACTGGTGTTTTTATTCCTTTTTTTGAGGAGGGAAATGTGATGATACAGATTGGAATTGTAAAGATAACAAGTGCACAACTTTTAGCCATTACCATTATTGCCATATTGACATTTATTAATACCCGAGGCATTGAAAATGGAAAAGCCATTCAGCGTATTTTTACTTCAGCTAAATTATTGGCCTTGTTTGCCTTAATCATTGTTGGTATTTATTATGGATTTCATACCGATGTATTTTCAAATAACATGATTCATGCATGGGATGCAAAACAATTAATAACAAAGACACATGTAACAACACATGAATTTTTGCCTTTGTCGGGAATTGCCTTAGCTTCTGCAATTGGAGTCGCGATGATTGGCTCTTTGTTTAGTAGTGATGCTTGGAACAACGTCACTTTCATTGCTGGAGAAGTTGAAAAACCACAACGTAATATCCCACTAGGTTTATTTTTAGGTGTCAGCATAGTTACTATTATTTATGTGTTGGCTAATGTAGCTTATCTGTGTTTGCTTCCTTTGGACGGGTCTGCAGATGCTGATTCTGTAATTGGTCAAGGTATCATGTTTGCACAAAAAGATAGAGTAGGAACGGCCGCTTTATTTGTTGTGTTTGGTGATGTTGCCAAATATTTAATGGCCGCCTTAATTATGGTGTCTACATTTGGCTGTAACAATGGCTTGATTTTAGCAGGTTCGCGCTTGTTTCAATCGATGGCTAAAGAAGGGTTATTTTTTAAGAAAGCCACAAAACTAAATAAATATAATGTGCCTCAAAATGCATTAATTCTGCAAGGTATTTGGGCTTCCGCCTTATGTTTAAGCGGTTCTTATGGAGATTTATTAGACTACGCCACATTCTCTTCTTTACTGTTTTATATCATAACCATTGCTGGTCTGTTTGTATTACGTAAAAAAATGCCTGATGTACATCGTCCCTATAAAGCGTTTGGCTATCCATTTGTTCCTGCACTTTACATTGTTTTAACGTCTTTAGTGTGTCTTGATTTGTTAGTTTACAAAACATTTAATACAGGAATGGGATTAGTTATCATCGCTATTGGCGTTCCTGTTTATTTTTTATTTAAACAAAAAAATAATGTTTCAGAAAATTAAATCATTTTTGTTTCATTTTTTTCATTTCAACAAGCAAGAGCGAAATGGCGTTTTTGTTTTGTTTGTTATACTTGTCCTTGTGTTTTTATTAAAATGGATGATGCCTTATGTTGTTGTTAATAATTCATCTTTTGTTACGACTGATGTTGAATTAGATAAGCAATCAAATGCATTAGATACATTGTTAAAAAATGAGACACCTTCTTCTCAACTCAATACTAGCAAAGTGTTTGATCGGGACTTGTTTGTTTTTAATCCAAATGTTATTAGCGCAGAGGAAGCCATGCAATTAGGGTTTTCAAAAAAATTAACAGCCACCTTACTTAATTTTAGAAAGAAAGGTGGTCGTTTTTTTAAGCCTGATGATTTAAAAAAGTTATATGGATTATCTCCAACATTATTTCAAACATTAGAATCTTATATTTTAATTCCGAGTCATAACCATGAATTTAAAAAAGATAGTGTGCGTGAAAGGACCTATCCCAAAAAATCATTTACTAACACAATTCTTGAAATCAATTCGGCAGATAGTCTATCCATAGTCTATTTAAAAGGCATTGGCCCTTCGTTTACTAAACGCATTATTAAATACAGAACAATGCTTGGTGGTTTTCATAATATGAAACAGCTCAAAGAAATTTATGGAATGACTGATAGTTTGTATGTCAGTTTGAGTAATCAAATACAAATTGATAAAACTAAATTGGTTTTAATCCCAATCAATACTATTGATTTGAATCCATTACGTAAGCATCCTTATTTTAATTTTCAGTCGGCACAAGCCATTATTAATTTCCGATTAAAACATGGGAAACTTACTGAAAAAGATATTATTGACTTAGGAATTTTTAACTCCGAAAAGTTAAGTGTAATTTTACCTTACCTGACGTATTAATTACATGACAAAACAATTTAATATCAATGAATTTGTAGATGGGATTTTATCCTCTCAAATAAGTTACGTGGGTAAAGCCATAACCCTTGTTGAATCAACTAAACACGAGCATCAAGAACAAGCTCAGCAAATTATTAACGCTATTATCAAACACAGTGGTAATTCCATTCGAATTGGTATCACTGGTGTTCCTGGTGTTGGCAAAAGTACATTCATAGAGAGTTTTGGATTAGAGGTTATTAAACAGGGACATAAACTAGCTGTTTTAGCAGTAGATCCAAGTAGTCAAATTAGTAAAGGAAGTATCCTTGGCGATAAAACGAGAATGGAACAATTAGCTATTCATCCTTCCGCCTTTATTCGTCCTTCACCAAGCTCTGGAAGTTTAGGTGGTATTACAAAAAAAACAAAAGAAAGTATTATTATTTGCGAAGCTGCTGGTTATAATTACGTGCTCATTGAAACTGTGGGAGTAGGGCAGAGTGAAACATTGGTTCATCAATTAACTGATTTTTTCTTATTATTAATGCTTGCTGGGGCTGGTGATGAATTGCAAGGTATTAAACGCGGTATTATGGAAATGGCTGATGCTATTGTGATTACAAAGGCTGACGGTACTAATGTAGATAAAGCAAAAATGGCAAGGAGCGAATATGCCAATGCACTGCATTTATTTCCTCCAACTGAGAGTAATTGGATTCCTGAAGCATTAACGTGTTCAAGCCTCGAATCTAAAGGTATCTCAGAGGTGTATGACATGATTGAGAAATACCGTCGACACACAGTGGCAAGTAATTATTTTTTAAAGAAGAGACAGTTTCAAAATAAACAATGGTTTCATCAAACGCTTAACGATTTGATTATCGATCAGTTTTATGCTGACTCATCCATAAAGAAAAAAATACAAAGCATCGAATCGGATATAGAACACAATTTAATTAATCCTTACGAAGCCTTGAAGTCGATTTTTAAAAAGTAATTATTTGATTTCTTTCCAATTTAATAAATCTCGAATTACCACTGAAGCGCAGGTCATGCCAAATACAGATGGAATATAAGATATGGTTCCATACGCTGATTTTTTGTAATTCGAACCATCGGTGCGCATGATAGAAGCATGATCTGGTAATTCAGAAGAAAATACTGCTTTAAATCCTTTTCGAATATCATGTTTCTTTAATCGCTTTCTTAAATAATACGCCATGGGGCAATTAAATGTTTTCGAAAAATCAGAAACGATTAATTGTGTCGGATCCATTTTACCACCCGCTCCCATGGATGATACAAGGCGTTGTCCCATTTCCATAGCAGTTTTTATCATGTATATTTTTGGAGAAATGCTATCGATGGCATCAATCACATAACTGTATTTTTTTGATAATAATGCTTTGACCATTTCTGGATCTTGAAATTCAGAAATCACATGTAATTTAATAGATGGATTGATGAGCGTTAATCGTTCTTGCATTAATAAGGCTTTACTCATGCCATGTGTAGAACTTAGAGCTTGCAATTGCCTGTTTCTATTGGTTGGATCAACAGTATCTCCATCCACGATGGTCATTTCTCCAACGCCTGCTCTGCAAATAGCTTCCGCTGCATAAGATCCTACACCGCCCAAACCAACAATGAGGACGTGAGCGTTTTCTAAAATATCAATGCCCTCATCGCCAATTAAAAGTTGAGTGCGTTGTAACCAGTGTTTGTCAGGATGTAATGTCATAAAAATAAAAGTCTGAAATTAGTATAAATTTTTTCTTTTAACATGCTTTCGCTCAAATTTAATTTAATGGAGGCATTGCGATACGCTTCATTAATCGATAAGTTAGAATCATCATCTGTTTCAAAAAATAATTGCTCAATCGGAAGTTTCGTAAAATTAAAATTATCTTTTTTGAAAAGTGAGGGATGTAATGATACATAATATCCTTTTGAAATCAATTGCAAGGCAAGTTCTTCTGATTTATTAAATCCATGAATGATGAGTTTAAGTTTGTTTTCAAAAGGTTTACAAACACTTATCAATTCATCAAATGCTTTCACGCAATGAATAATTACTGGTTTTTTATAAATTAACGCCAGATTTAATTGTTGGTTTAAAATGAATTGCTGTTGTTTTAAATCAACGCTAATCAGTTTATCTAAACCACATTCACCAATAGCAAAACAATTCTCATGGTTTAAAAATGGTTCTAGTTCTTTGAGCGAATGGTCCGTTAATAAATGACTATCGTATGGATGAATGCCAATAGAAAATAAACGATCTGTTTTTATGTCTTCATCAAACAAAAAACGATTGTTGTAAATAGAAATGTCTGTTTCAGTTACTAAATGATGCGTATGTATATTGATGTAAGGTATCATTTCAGTTCACTGTGTAGTTTTTAAAAAAAGAAATCCATATAGTCCCTTCCGTCCCTTCTCTCCCTTCTCTCCCTTCCGTCCCTTCCTTATTTCTTAAATTTCCCTTTTAACGCTGCCAAAGCCGATTGCATGTCGTTCGCATCATAACTTATTTCTTCTTTTTTAGGTGTTGATTTTTTTACGACAACCGTTGATTCTCCTTTCATAGATAAGGCAATGCGTTTTCGTTTCACATCACATTCGGTTACATTTACCCAAACGTGTTGACCAACTTTGACTACCGTGTTAGGATCATCCACAAACGAATCACTGATTTGTGAAATATGAACCAAGCCATCTTGATGAACGCCAATGTCTACAAAGGCACCGAAATTAGTAACATTGGTAACGATGCCAGGTAAACGCATACCTTCTCTTAAATCTTCAATACTATGAACAGTTTCATCAAAACTAAATACTTCAAATGATTTTCGAGGATCGCGTCCTGGTTTTTCCAATTCACTCATGATGTCTTTAAGTGTTGGTAAACCAATGGTTTCAGTTATGTAGGCATTTAAATTAATTTTTTTGCGAAGGTCTTTATCTTCCATCAACGTATCCACTTTTGTATCTAAGTCGCTCGCCATTTTTTCAACGATGTGATATACTTCTGGATGGACAGCACTTTTGTCTAATGGATTTTTAGCATCTCTGATTCTTAAAAAACCTGAACATTGTTCAAATACTTTATCGCCCATGCGACTTACATTGAGTAATTCTTTCCGTGATTTGAAAGCACCATGTTCATTTCTGTAATCAACAATATTCTTTGCTAAACTTTCACCGATGCCTGAAACGTATGATAATAGTTGTTTAGAGGCTGTATTTAATTCTACACCCACACCATTTACACAACTCATAACGACTGTATCGAGTTTGTTTTTTAAAGCCGTTTGATCTACATCATGCTGATACTGACCTACACCAATAGATTTGGCATCTAACTTTACTAATTCTGCTAATGGATCTGCTAAGCGTCTTCCAATTGACACAGCACCACGAACCGTTAAATCATAATCAGGAAATTCTTCGCGAGCCACATCAGAGGCAGAGTAAATCGATGCGCCTGATTCACTAACCATAATTACCGGAATTGATTTTGGTAAC
>CANLAV010000023.1 GCA_947487905.1 Bacteroidota bacterium
GTTAGAAATATCTCGGTGATTTAATAAGTCTAAGTAATAAGCGGGAATTTTCTCATCATCTTTCCATCTTGTTTCTAGCCTATTGAGTGCCATTGAACTGATAGAACAACGTGAACTATGCTTAAACAATAAAACAGCCAAATTTTCGTGAGGCTGCTGATTTGATTGAGAAATAATATCCTGTAACTGATTTAATTCAGTTAAATTATGCCAAAGCATCAGAAATTAAATTGATTTTTTTACAGAACTAGTTGTGTTTGCTTTAGTATATGCAGGACATTTTTCGTGCGATTTACAAGCAGTGAAAACTGAACAAAAAACAATAGATAAAGCAGTAACGATTAGTAATTTTTTCATAAGTAAGATTTTATATTTAGATAATCTTAGCAAATATATGTTAAATTGCTCAACTATAAAACTATTGTACTTAAATCACTAATTATTAATTAACAAAGCAAAGTTGAAACGATTAAATTGGCAGTTTTTTTTTGAAAAAGAAAAAGCAAAGGGATATTTCCTAAATTTAGATTCTTTTATTAAAACAGAACGCTCAAAAAATACGGTCTTTCCAAAAGAAATTGACGTTTTCAAGGCATTTGAATTAACTTCTTTCGAGGGATTGAAAGTGGTAATTATTGGACAAGATCCTTATCACAAAATTAATCAAGCACATGGTTTGAGTTTTTCTGTAAATACGGGAATTAAAACACCTCCATCATTGGTGAATGTTTACAAAGAATTACAAACTGATGTAAATATTCCGATAGCTAATCATGGAAATTTAACTGGTTGGGCAAAACAAGGGGTTTTATTATTGAATGCGACATTAACGGTTAGGGAAGGTCAGCCGGGTAGTCATCAACATCAAGGTTGGGAAACCTTTACAGATGAAGTCATAACATACATTTCAGAAAATAAAGAAGCTGTTGTTTTTTTATTGTGGGGAAATTTTGCAAAATCAAAAAAAGATTTAATTAATGCTTCTAAACATTTAATTTTAGAAGCCGCACACCCTTCTCCTTTGGCCCGTGGTGCATTTTTTGGATGTAAGCATTTTTCTCAAACAAATGCGTTTTTAATTTCAAACAACAAAACGCCCATAGATTGGAATCTAAATCAAGTAGATTTGTTTTCCTGAAAAAAAGTATAAGATTTGTAGCAACAATAAAATCAAGTAATAATAGTTTTAAAAAATAAGTTGAGCGGTATCTATATTCATATTCCTTTTTGTAAGCAAGCTTGCCATTATTGCGATTTTCATTTTTCTACATCGCTTACATTGAAATCAAATTTAGTTCAAGCTATTTTAACGGAGATTGATTTACGACTCCCGTATTTGAAAAATAAAAATATTGAAACTATTTATTTTGGTGGAGGAACCCCCAGTTTATTATCTGAAAAAGAATTGTTTTTGATTTTAGAAAAAATATATAAAACATACAACGTTTCGTCTCATGCGGAAATTACCTTGGAAGCAAACCCTGATGATTTAAGTATTGAAAAATTAAAAGAATTGAAACGTTTAGAAATTAATAGATTAAGTATTGGTTTACAAAGTTATAATGATGAAGAATTAATTTGGATGAACCGAGCGCACACGGCAGCCGAAAGTGAGTCAAGTGTGAAGCGCTCTCAAGATAAAGGCTTTGAAAATATTTCAATTGATTTAATCTACGGATCAAAATTTAGTAATCTTGCAAATTGGAAAAGAACACTAGACAAAACAATTGCATTAGATGTTAAACATATTTCGAGTTATAATTTAACTATAGAAGATAAAACAAAACTTGGGCATGATTTTAAAGTCAAAAAAGAGCTAGCTATTGATGATGAAAAAAGTTCCGAATTGTTTTTAGAAATGATAGATCGATTAGAAAAAAATAAATTCATTCATTACGAAATATCTAATTTTGGGAAAGAAAGTTATTTTAGCAATCATAATTCTAATTATTGGAAAGGTATCGAATATATTGGTTTTGGACCTTCTGCGCATTCGTTTGATGGCGTTTCTCGTCAATGGAATATATCAAATAATAGTTTATACATTAAAAATGTAAATGATAAAAACGAATCGTATTTTGAAAAAGAAATATTGTCAGAATCTGATCAATTTAACGAATACATTTTAACTTCATTACGAACCATTTGGGGTATTGATGCTGAGGTTCTGAAAAATAAATTCAGCTCAGAAATCACAAATGCATTTAACCAAAAAATAAACGCTTATATTTCTAAGGAAATGATAACGCTTACAAATAATCAATATGTATTGACAAGTAACGGAAAATTATTTGCTGATAAAATTGCGAGCGAATTGTTTGTGTAATATTTATTCGTTTAACACATCAAAAATTAAATCTCTTTCATATCCTTTGCTCAAAGCGTAATTTAAAACTTTTAGTTTCAATTTAATAGGATTTTTCTCATTCGTTAATCGTTGTTTTGTTTCAATTAATTTCTTGAGTGTAACTATATATTCATCATCATCTATTTGTGACATTGCTTTTTTTATGCAATAATCACTCACCCGTTTTTGTTTTAATTCAATTTTAATTTTGATACGCCCCCATTTTTTGATGGCATGTTTACCATGAACGAATTGCATAGCAAAGCGATCTTCATTTAAAAAATTAGATTCAATTAATGATGAGATAATATTTTCTACTGCATCGGGCCACAAACCAAAACCATATAATTTATCACGAGCTTCTTGCTGACAGCGTTCGTGGTATGCACACCAACTTTGCATTTTAATCAATGCGATTTCTGGATTGGTTATTTTATCGGTTTGTTTTTTTTCGAACACATGTAAAAATAATATTTCTTTGTTACATTTGAATCATTATGTTAGAATTTCCTTCATCCTTTTTAAATTTCATTTCTAATTGTTGTCGTTTTGATAAAGATGCTTTTATAGAGGCATATCAGGTTGAGTGCGGCATCGTTGAAACGAAATATAACAGATGCTTTTGGTTATCGGTTTTGTCAAGATAAAACAAAGTCGGAAGTGTTTTTTTGTTAGGAGTTTACCAAAAATATAAGACTGATCATATTCAAGATTCAAGAATAAATTAACAGGAAACCTCTACGCATAGTGAGACTAAAGAAAAATAATTAGAAAATAGGTTAAATAATTATTTGCCCCACGATTTCATAATTTTAAAATAACTGATTAGTTATTTTTTATACTTTGTAAAATTTCATCAACAATGAGTCGCGTATTATTTAATCGCGGCACTTTAAATTGTCCACCAAGTTTTTGATTTGATTTCAACCAATTGTAAAATGTTCCTTTTGGAAGGACAGTAATTATTGGTAGTTGCAAGATGTAATTATTAAAACGTTTGGCTTCGTAATCAGAATTGATTGTTTTCAAATGGTCATCTAAAATTTTTGTGAAATAGTCTAAATGTTCGGGGTTGTTTTCAAACTCAATAAGCCATTGATGTGCGCCCGAATTGCCATCCATAAAAATGGGAGCAACAGTATAATCTATCATATGTGTTTTTGTTTTTTCGCAAGCCATTTTTAAAGCTTGTTCGGCATTGTGAATCATGACTTCTTCTCCAAACACATTGATGCATTGTTTGGTTCGACCTGTAATAATAAATCGATAAGGAGATAAGTTTGTAAATTGAATAGTGTCTCCTAATTGATAACGCCATAAACCAGCGTTGGTTGTGATGAGCATTGAATAGTTTTTATACAATTGCACTTCCGATAAATTGTATGTACGAGGATCAACTTCATCTAAATCATTCACTAAAATAAATTCGTAATATATTCCGTAATCCAACATCAATAGCATATCATTACTTACTTTTTGATCTTGTATACCAAAAAAACCTTCGGATGCGCTGTATAATTGCATGTAGGCCACTTGATTGTTGTCAAATAAATTTTCGAATAAATGTTGGTAAGGTGTAAAGCTCACCCCACCATGAAAATAAACTTCTAAGTTTGGCCAAATAGATTTTAATGTTTTTTCATTTTTAATTTCTAAAATGCGTTTTAAAAGCACTAACATCCAACTTGGTACTCCGGCTAAACTTGTTACATTTTCGTTAGCCATGCTTTGAGCAATTTTTTCTAGTTTCTCCTCCCAGTTTTCCATTAATGCAATGTTAACATCTGGTGCTCTGAAATACTCAGCCCACATGGGTAAATTTTGAATAATAATCGCACTTACATCACCGTGATATGAATTGTAATCGCCGAAATGATCGGTTTTATAACTTCCACCTAAAGCTAAATTTTTGCCTGTAAATAATTTAGTTTCTGAATTATTGACACATTGAAATGTAATCATATCTCGTCCACCATTATAATGACAGCCATTTAAAAACTCTTTGCTGACCGGAATAAATTTACTTTTATCCGTTGTTCCACTACTTTTTGCAAACCATTTAATGTCGCTATTCCATAATAAATTTTGTTCGCCTCTTCGCGTGCGTTCAATGTATGGTTTTAACGATTCATAATCTTGAAGTGGGATTGATTTAAACTGTTCTGCATTTGATATGTTTTTAAATTCGTGAAGTTTCCCGAACTCAGTATCTTTTCCCAGTTTTATTAATTCAAGAAGCCATTCGTTTTGCACATCATGCGGGTATTTCATAAACAACTCAATTTGGTGCATGCGTTTTTTCATGAGCCAAGATGCTATAGAATTTAAAATTGCCATATGTGTTTATCCTAACTTTTAATTTCTAATTTCTTCATTTAATTGAGTCAAGGATACTTCATTAAATCAGTATTAGACTTGCACTCATCCAAAGTTGTAACTATTTATTTTTTTGTTTGAAGATAGTTTTCAAAGGTATTTAAATTCATGGCGTTTAAACAGTTATCTTTTGTTAAAAGTCCTTTCCGTGCTGCTAACGTCCCGTAATACATATCGTGATATCCTTTTAGTTGATGTGCATCAGGATTAATAGAAATCATAACGCCTTTTTCTAAACAATACGGAATCCAACGCCAATCAATATCTAAGCGATAGGGATGTGCATTTAATTCAATCACAACACCATTTGCGGCACAAGCATCAATTATTTTTTTATGATCGATTGGATAGCCAGGCCGGCCTAATAATAAGCGACCAGTTGGATGTCCTAAAATGGTTGTGTACGGATTTTCAATAGCATTTAGCAAACGCTGTGTTGCTTTTTCTTCATCCATTTTTAAATTAGAGTGAATAGAAGCAACAATAAAATCAAATGATTTTAAAACATCTTCCTCATAATCCAAATCTCCATTTCCTAAAATATCACTTTCAATACCTTTAAAAATTTTAAATGGAAATAATTGTTTGTTTAACTTATCAATGTCATTGTGTTGTAAGATAATTTCTTCAACTTTTAGTCCACCAGCATAGCTTGCACTTTTACTATGATCACACATTCCTAAATATTCGTATCCTAATTGTTTGGCATATATAGCCATTTCTTCGAGTGTATTTAGTCCATCACTATAGGTTGAGTGATTATGTAGAATGCCTTTTAAATCGGCTAATTCAATCAGTTTTGGCAAGGTATGAGTTGTTGCTTTTTCTAATTCAAATAATCCTTCACGCAATTCGGGTTCACAGTATTGTGTATTTAAATTCGAGTAAATATCTATTTCGGAATTGTATTTTTTTATGTCAAGATTTTCAAATTGAATGCCAGAAAGATGTTCTTTAGTTGATGATGTTTCAACAAGTGTTCTATAAAAAACGGTTGCGTTAACTTGTATAAAATTAATAGGAATTTGTTCCGAGTAATAGTCATCTAAGTCGATGGTTTCATCTCCAACTAAAATATCTATTTCATCAATTACTTCACACTTTCTATGCATAGCGCCTGTTAACGAAACGTAATCAGTAAGTTTTAAAAGAGCTTCAATAATAGGTTTAGCAATTTTTTCGGCATAAGAAAAATGAAATTTACCAGCGTTACTTTTTTTAAATTCAATATTTTGAATAATGGTTTGCTGTGTTTTTTCGCCAAAGCCTTTTAATTCCAATAATCTGTTTTCATGACACGCATAGAGTAATTCCGTAACACTTTCTAAGTTTAATTCTAGCCATAATTGCCTTACTTTTTTCGGACCAATTCCTTTAATGCCAAGCATTTCAATTACACCTTGTGGTGTTTTCGCTAAAAGTTCTTCTAATTCTTTTGTTGTGCTACGCTCATGTAAGTCAATTATTTTTTCGGCTAAACTTTTACTTATTCCTTCAATTTGAGTAAGTTCTTCAATGGATTTATTGTTTAAATCGATGCGCGTTTTGCTGAGTCTGAAAGCTGCACTTGCCATCGCTTTTACTTTAAACGAATTTTCGTTGTGTAACTCCATTAGTTTGGAAGTTATTTCAAAAGCATCAGCTATATCTTCGGTGGTCATTATAAATAAATTTCAGCGTATTTTAAATCACTAGGTGTTGTAATTTTTATATTTTCAGTATTTCCTTCTACTAAATAAATGGGCTCATCAATTCCTTCAAGCACTGTTGCATCATCGGTAAAAAAAGGAGAGAAGGGTTGCTCAAACGCTTTTTGTATTAATGATACTAAAAAACATTGAGGTGTTTGCACTACTTTATAATCATCTCTGCTTACGGCTTTATTAATGCCATTGGTTACAAGTCTGATACTTTCTGCTACATCAATAACTGGAATTGCATTTCCCTTTTTTGAAGCGGTTTCAAAACACGTTTGTATGGTTTGATGAGACACAAAAGGGCGAGCCGCATCATGAATGCCAACAATGTCATTTGGATTTTTAATTAGGTTTAATCCATTTTTTACCGATTGAAATCGTGTATCTCCACCAACCACAATCTGTATGTCTTTGCCCGGAAAATATTCTGCTAACATAAAATTAGCATCGGTTATATAATCTTTATGAACACAAACAATGACGTGCATGTATTCGTCAAATTCTAAAAATTTTTCGATGGTATGAATAATAATTGGCTTTCCTTTTATTTCCAAAAATTGTTTAGGAATATTGGATTGCATGCGTGTTCCTGTTCCACCTGCAACAATGATGATATTATAATGTGAGGTCATAGTGTGATTTTGAAATGCGATGTTTTATTTTTCTTTTAGGGACAATCAGTTAGTCTTTGTTAAGGCTTTGCTCTTGGTTTTTAAAAGTAACTATTATTTGTAAATAGACAAAAATCTTGTTGTTGCTTAAATGAACCATTGCCAACAACCTAATGTTTATAAACACCTGAGGTCGAATCATAATCTTACTTTTTTTGATTTATTTTTAATACATGAACACAATAGATACACAATCTGTATGGTTCACTTTCTTTTTTTAATCTGCTTACGTTTAACTTAAAATAAAATTATGATCAAACCACTCATTATTCTATTCAATACATTTGTTGTTTTTTTATTCAGCATCTTGTTTGGCGATTCAGCTATAACTGTTGTCGGTAATTTTCCTAAAAGCGTAAATCCTGGTTATGATTTTGTTGCTGAAATCACCGTTAAAGAAGCAAAGTTGGATGGCTTTGCAAAATTATCATTTCAAGTGCCTAAAGGGTTTTTAGTAAAGGAAAAAGAAAGCAAAAATGGTGTTTTTGCATTCAAAAAAAATGTGGCTACTTTAACCTGGAAAGCATTGAAATCAAAAGGCGATTTAAAAGTTAAATTTTTAGTGACCGCCAATGTAAAAAAGATTGGGGTTAAAAAATTAGATGCTAAATTTTCATACATTTTGAATAATAAGAAAATGGCAGTAACGATGCCTTCCGCCGAAATTTTTGTGGGCGAGACAGAAGAATCAATTATTGCACCAGTAGATACTATTAAAAAAATAGCTATTGATAATATTAAGAAAAATAGTCCAGATACAATGGTAACCAAGGTAACCGTTTCTGCCGATAAACCTTCTTTGGATAATCCTATTGAACCAAATTCTACTATCGTTTGTAATCGCACTTATGGTAATGGAAGAAAACCAAACGAAGTCATTGTTGAAGTTAGTATTGCTAAAGGATCTATCACAGGTTTTGCTAAATACCAAGATTTATTACCAGTTGGTTGTAAAGCTAAGTCAGTTGCTACAAATGGAAGTTCATTTTCTGTAGCTGATGGAAAAGTGAAATTCGTGTGGGTGACATTGCCCGCTGATGAAGAATTAAAAGTCTCCTATGCTTTAGAAAAAATGCCGACGATGCCTTTAGAAATATTGTTAGATAAAGGAGAGTTTTCTTATCTCGAAAAAAATCAAAGTAAAAAAACAAGTTTACCAAGTATGGTTATTTCATATTTGGCTGCGACGCCATCGATTGCAAATGTCGATTCGAGATTGAATAATACAAAACAAACTAACGAATCTAAAGCAGTAAAGAAGTCGGAAGCTAAATCTTCTAAGGAAGAAACGAATGCAGCTATTATTACAAAAAATGACGGGAATGTTTCTTTTTTAGTTCAAATTGGTGCTTTTAAAGCAAAAATAGCAGATGAGAAATTAGCTTCTCTTTATCAGTTGAATGAAACGATTAAAACTGATATGCATGATGGTTTTCATAAGTTTATGATAGGCAATTTTGAAGCATACAAACAAGCGCGTTCGCGCAGAGATGAAGTAACACAAAGTGGTTGTAATGGAGCCTTCGTAACAGCTTATAACGGTTCGACTAGAATTACAGTTCAAGAAGCTTTGATGATTAGTAATCAAAAATGGTTTAAATAAAATAAATTTTATTTCTAAACAGGGTTAGTTATATCCTTTTTGAGTAGAGGTGTGTTATAATACTAGTTATGATGTATAGTATGATAATCGCTGATATGCCTGCATAATTTAGGGTTATAATCAACAAAGCGCTTAATGCTAAGAACACATATTTAACGCGATTACCTTTCCATCCAAATGTTTTAAATTTTAAGGCAAATAACGGAAGTTCGGAAATTAATAGAAAACTGAATAGAATTGAAATTCCTAACAATAAAAATGGATTGAATAAGTGGGTTGTAATAGGTTGATGAGTGATGAACGGAAGTGAACAAATAAACATCGCCACAGCAGGTGTTGGTACACCAATAAATGAACTCGTTTGACGTGTATCATTATTAAATTTTGCTAATCGTATGGCGGAAAAAATGGTGATGATAAACGCACTAATCGCTAGTTCAACTGGGATAACACTTTCATGAGTCAAGTTGTATGTTGTTATACTATTTGAAAGAAGTTTGTACATCACAACACCTGGCACAAGTCCAAACGTCACCATATCTGCTAAGCTATCTAAATCTTTCCCGATGGCTGATGTTACTCGTAGTAATCTAGCAGCAAAACCATCAAAAAAATCAAATATGGCAGCTAGTCCAACTAAATAGCCTGAAAGAATTAAATTATTTTCGAAGGCAGATAGAATGGCTAAACAGCCACAAAATAAATTACAGCAAGTAATAGCGTTAGGTATATGTTGTTTTAGTTTCATACGTTGTGTAAATATAATATATTTTCAATCTAACTATGTGCTGTTAAATTGGCTTTTTATCAACGCAATAAATAAGCGACATCCTCGTTTTTAATAAGCTAAGGTGTTTGGCTTTTTTTTGTATTTTTATCCTGATTTAAGTTTTATATGAAACAGTTACTTTTTTTATTTTTAATTATATCCATTACCTCTACTGCTCAAATTGCAAAATATAGTAATGAGTTTTTAAACGTCGGCGTAGGAGCGCGTGCTTTGTCGATGGCTAATACAAATGTAGCTTCAGTTAATGATGTCACTGCTGGTTATTGGAATCCTGCAGGATTATTAATGCAAACAAGTAAACTTCAAGTAGGATTAATGCATGCAGAATATTTTGCTGGCATTGCTAAATATGATTTCATTGGTGCATCGAAGCGCATTGATAGTAATAGTGTTGCCGGATTAACGTTTATTCGTTTTGGTGTTGATAATATCCCTAATACAACTGAGTTAATTGACGTAAATGGCAATATTGATTATTCTCGCATCAAAACATTTAATGCAGTTGATGCAGCCGTACTATTATCCTATGCTCGAACTATTCCTAAATTAAACGGAATAAAAATTGGATCTAATGCAAAAATTATTCGCAGAAAGTTAGGTGAGTTTGGTGGAGCTTGGGGTTTCGGTATTGATGTAGGCGCCATGTATGATTATAAAAAATGGCGTTTTGCAGCTATGGCAAGAGATATTACCGGAACGTTTAACGCGTGGAGTTATACACTGTCGGATAACGTAAAAACTACGTTTAATGCTACAGGAAATGAAATACCAAGTAATTCAATTGAGGTAACTGTTCCGCGCTTAATTCTCGGTGGAACAAGAACCTGGATGACATGGAGTGATAAAGTAACCATAGCCAGCGAATTAAACTTAATTAATACGTTTGATGGTAAACGTAATACGGTGATTAAGACAAATACGTGGAGCATGGAACCCGCATTAGGCTTAGAATTGGGTTACAAAAAATTTATTTTTGTAAGAGGTGGTATTGGTAATATTCAAAAATCTAAAACAGTATTAAATAAAAATGTAACAACGTTACAACCCAATATTGGTATTGGTATTAAGTATAAAGTGTTTGCTTTAGATTACGCCATGACAAACATAGGCAATACTTCTACATCTCTTTATTCTCACATTTTTACGGTGAAAATCGATATTAATAAAAAATTATTTTAAAAATTGATCAATAGAGCGTATCGCATTCAATGGAATATATTCTACTCTGTTAGTTAGTTGAATTTTTGTATTTAAAATTAAGTCTGTGCCTATACTAACTTGTAAGCTTTCTGTAAAATAGTCATTTAAAATAGTTCCGTATTTTCTCACGCCATTGTTTAAAACAATCATTACTTCTGTTGTATTCATCTTGTATTTTTTTGATACATCAATACTACTAAAAGATGTTACTCGCTCAATTAGCTATAGCAATAAATAACAACGGGATAATGAATTTGTAACCTTGTGTTTGTAAAAAGGTAATGATTTATTAAACTTCCTCTTTTCTTTGTTTCGATTCTTTTTTCGAGCCTGAGTACATTTCGTATTTTAATAACTTACATTCTAATGAGGCATTAAATAGAGTCATTTTTTTACTTGGGTGTAAACCAATACATTTCATGGCTTCCATGTTAGATGTAATAATCCAACAGGTCCAACCGCCAAAATCCTTTTTAAGTTTATCACCTATTTGTTTATAAAACGCATTGGTGTCTTCCATTTTGATACGCTCATCATAGGGAGGATTTAATAATATAGTGCCATGCGGTTTAGTTGGCATTAAATCAAAAAATGAAATGTGTTCGTATTGAATCACATCATCTACTTTTGCCACAGCACCATTTCTTTTTGCCATTTCTAAAGGAACAATTTCAATGTCTGATGAAATAATATTTGGCATATCGTCTTTAATACGATTGATACTACTGGTGTAAATAGTATCCCATAATTCTTTATCATAATCGCGCCATTTCATAAAACCAAACTCTTCTCTAAAAACGCCTGGAGGAATATTATTAGCAAACAAAGCGGCTTCAATGCCCAACGTTCCTGAACCACACATGCCATCAATTAATGGTAAATGTGGTTGCCAGTTTGATAATAATACCATGCCTGCAGCCAATACTTCTTTCATTGGAGCTGTATCGATATCAACGCGGTAACCACGTTTAAATAAAGAATCGCCGCTGCTATCTAAACTGACATTTACGAAATTTTTAAAGATGTGAACGTAAATTCGAATGGTTGGTTTATCTAAATCAACATCTGGGCGAACAGAAAATTTATCTACAAAACGATCACATATTGCATCTTTTGTTTTTTGAGAAACATATAAGGAGTGATTAAAAATTTCAGAATTGACGGTTGCGTTGATAGCTATCGTATCGTCAGCATCTAGTAATTTTTCCCATTCAAACTTTTTGATGTTATCGTACAGTTCATGTTCATTATCTGCGTGAAAAGAAAACAAAGGAACTAAAACTTTTAAAGCAGTGCGTAAACACAAATTAGCTTTATACATAAAGCCTTTATCTCCTGTAAAAGCAACACCACGCTTAAATGGTTCAATATTTTTTGCACCTAGTTTTAATAATTCATTTACTAACACATCTTCCAATCCATGAAAGGTTGTTGCTTTCATTTCAAAATCACCTTCGTATTTTTTTTTATCTATCACGTTTACTAATTTACTTTTTTTAGATGGCGAAGTTACAAAACAAAATGTTCAAACAGGAATTTACTGAGTTATATTCTTTAAACTCGTTTATTCTTAAATAGTGGCAGTAAGTTTTAAATGGTAAATACGATTTAATGTAAGGTATTAAAAATACAAGTCATCCGTTTTCAAACGAAGGTATTTTCTTACTGAAACGGCCGCACTTAAACCTGAAATCAAAATACCTAAAATCATGATGCAAATAAAAAGTAGAGCTAGCATGTTTGGATTTTGCAGTTGTAACAAATCAGGAATGTAAGATGTGCTAAGGAATAAAAAACCAGCTAGTAAAAATCCTGCCAATATTCCTGCAACCAAACCTTGTCGAACACCTTTTAAAATAAAGGGAGTTCTAATAAAGCCCTGCGTGGCTCCAACTAAATACATCGTTCTAATTAAAAAACGTTTCGAGTAAATAGAAAGACGAATGGTGTTATTGATTAAAGCAATGGCAATGATGAGCAATAATCCACTGAAAACTAAAATATAAATACTGATTATTTTTGCATTACTATTTACTTGATGAATCATGTCTTTATGATAGATAACTTCTTTTACAAAATGTTTTTGTAAAATTTGTTTTTCAAAAATAGCTAAGCTATCAATGTTTGCGTAATCAGAATTTAATCGCACATCAATAGATGATAATAAGGGATTGTATCCTAAAAAAGTAATAAAGTCTTCTCCTAAATCTTTTTGCAATTTTTTGGCAGCTACATCCTTACTAATAAAATCAGATTGTTTGGTGAATGGCGAAGAGTTTATTTCTTGTTTTAATAAATCCAATTCAACTTGGCTTGTTGTATCTTTCAAAACAATTTGAAAACCTACATTTTCTTTGATATGATTAGAAAGTTGCCTTGCATTTACAACGATTAAACCAAGAAGTCCGAGCATAAATAAAACCAATGCTAAACTAATAACAACGGTTATTTGCGATGATAGTGTTTTTTTGGATAAGGTTGTTGATGCCACGGTTTCGCTAATTTTTGTTTAACGAAGTTACTTTTTAAAATAAGAAAGAAAGTGTTTATTGAAAGTAATAATTAACAGTGAACTGTTGGTTTTATAAATGAGGTCGTTTCATTTTTGTTCTCAGTATCGATTGTTCGTGCTTCCATTCATCAATTTTTTTACTATGTCCACTTAATAATATTTCAGGCACTGTCCATCCATTGTAATCTGCCGGCCTTGTATAGGTTGGAGGAGATACTAAGCCATCTTGAAACGAATCTGAAAGTGCAGAAGTTTCATCATTTAAAACACCTGGCAATAATCTAATAATTGCATCGCACATAACGGCTGCGGGCAGTTCGCCGCCACTTAACACATAATCACCAATAGAAATTTCTTTGGTAACAATGTGTTCTCTAATTCTTTCGTCAATGCCTTTATAATGACCACATAATACAATGATATTTTTGAGAGTTGAAAATTGATTGCAATGAGCTTGTGTTAACTGCTCTCCATCTGGCGCCATATAGATGATCTCATCATATACTCTCTCTTTTTTTAAATCATTGATGCAATTTGCAATCGGTTCAATCATCATCACCATGCCAGCACCACCGCCAAATGCGTAATCGTCAATTTTTTTGTTTGGGGGCAATCCATAAGCTCTTAAATCAATGATATTGATATCAACTAATTGTTTTTGAACCGCACGTTTAACAATGCTATGATTAAACGGGCTTTCTAATAGTGGTGGATGAACTGTAATGATGTCAATTCGCATGATTTTTTGATAAAAATTTGCAATAAATTTACTATTATTTTAATTATAAATAGGAGAGTAGTATATTTGTCTTTTATCCTATAACTGATTTGAATTTTGAAACGAAATAAAATCGATGAGGGAAAAACAAAATAGAGAAACTATTGTTACAATAATAAAATTAAAACACAACAAACATGGCATCAGATAATTTTCAAGCACACGATTATTACTTAATGGATGAACTATTAAGCGATGAACATAAACTCATTAGAGATACTGCAAGAGCATGGGTTAAAAAAGAAGTAACACCCATCGTTGAAGAAGCTTGTCAAACAACAACGTTTCCAAAACAATGGATAAAAGGCCTAGCTGAAATTGGAGCATTTGGCCCATACATTCCAGCTGAATATGGCGGACCAGGATTGGATCAAATCTCTTACGGAATTATCATGCAAGAGTTAGAGCGTGGCGACAGTGGTTTGCGCTCAACAGCGTCTGTTCAAAGTTCGTTAGTGATGTATCCTATTTATGCTTATGGTAGTGAAGAGCAAAAGAAAAAATATTTACCAAAGTTAGCAAGTGGCGATTTAATGGGTTGTTTTGGTTTAACAGAACCTGACCATGGAAGTAATCCAAACGGAATGCTAACTAATTTTAAAGATGCAGGAGACGGCAAAAACGTTATTTTAAATGGTGCAAAAATGTGGATTAGTAATTCGCCATTTGCTGATATTGCTGTAGTTTGGGCTAAAGATGAAACTGGAGAAATTCGTGGTATTATTGTAGAGCGTGGCATGCCAGGTTTTACAACGCCAGAAACTCATGGGAAATGGAGTTTACGTGCTAGTGCAACGGGAGAATTAGTGTTTGCAAATGTATTAGTTCCTAAAGAAAATATTTTACCAAATGTAAAAGGATTAAAAGGGCCATTGGGTTGTTTAAATTCTGCACGTTTTGGTATTGCATGGGGTGTAATTGGTGCTGCGATGGATTGTTACGATAGCGCATTACGTTATAGTAAAGAACGTATTCAATTCGGGAAACCAATTGGAGCATTTCAATTAACGCAAAAAAAATTAGCTGAAATGATTACTGAAATTACGAAAGCTCAATTATTGACGTTTCGTTTAGGCCAACTTAAAAATGAAAATCGTGCTACACCTGCACAAATTAGTATGGCAAAACGTAATAATGTGAATATGGCATTGCAAATTGCTCGCGAAGCTCGTCAAATACACGGTGGAATGGGAATTACAGGAGAATATCCAATCATGCGTCATATGATGAATTTAGAATCTGTTGTTACTTACGAAGGAACGCACGATATTCATTTGTTAATCACAGGAATGGACATCACTGGATTTAATGCATTTTCTTAAAAAATAAATTAAAATAATTAAAATAAAAAAAATCTCAATCAACACTGTTTGAGATTTTTTTATTTCAACCAAAAAATAATATCATGTTTATATATAGTGTAACAGTAAGTATCGAAAAAGATTTGGCTGATGAATGGCATCAATGGATGAAAACTATTCATATACCAATGGTGATGGAAACTGGTTATTTTACCGAATATAAAATGTGTAAAGTTCTAAATGTAGATGATGAAGGTCAAACATTTTCTACTCAATATACTTTTAATCAAATGGAAGATATTGAAAATTATATGGCAAAAGAAGCTCCACGTTTACAGGCCGATATGAAAACATTGTATGAAGGAAAGTATATTGCTTTTAGAACATTGTTAGAAATTGTTTAATGAGGTTTGCTTTATTGATAATGCTGTTATGTTGTTTCAGAAATGCTGAAGCTCAAAAAATTCTTGAAATAGACATTAGTCATTTTAATAAATTCAAAAAAGTTCAATTGTTTAACAATTCATATATAGAATATAAATTAAAAGGTGAGCATACTTACCGCATTGATAAAATGGTAGCTATTAATGATAGTATGATTGTATTTAAAAACGATTCCACAATTTTTATTTCGCAGATAAAATCTATTAAATTAAGGAATGCAAGCGCTTTAGCTAAATTATTCGGTTCGTTTTTTTTAGTTGGAGGTACAGGATTTATTTTATTGGATACGTTTAATAATATCATCAATCGTCAGGCTAAAATTATTGACGAACGAGCTGTTATTGCAAGTGCTGCGTTGATTGCAGCGAGTTTAATTATCAAACAGTTTACCATAAAACGAATTAGAATTAATAAATACCACTCACTACGTGTTTTAGATATCAATTACCAAACCTTAAACAACTAATATTTTGAGTCAGCCCATAAAAGCAAAAAAACATTTAGGTCAGCATTTTTTACATGATTTAAATATTGCACAAAAAATAGTTAAATCATTGCCAGAAACTACAGATGCTGTAATTGAAATTGGTCCTGGAACGGGTGTTTTAACTCAGTATTTGATTGAGAAAGAAAATTTCAGGGCATTTGATATCGATCAAGAGTCTATTGATTTTTTAAAAGAAAAATATCCGCAATTTGCTCATAAAATTTCTTTCCAAGATTTTTTAGAGGCTGATTTAAATGCTCTAGTTGAAGAGAAGCATTATAATATTATCGGAAACTTTCCATATAATATTTCAACGCAAATTATGTTTAAGGTTTTAGAAAACAGAAACAATGTTAACTATGTCGTTGGTATGTTTCAAAAAGAAGTAGCTCAGCGTATTGCTGAAAAACCAGGATCTAAAACCTATGGTATCTTAAGTGTTTTATTGCAAGCGTTTTATAAAATAGATTATTTATTTACCGTACATGAGCAAGTATTTACGCCACCACCAAAAGTAAAATCAGCAGTCATTCGTTTAACTCGAAACGCGATTCAAAATTTAGAGTGCAATGAAGATTTATTTTTTAAAGTTGTAAAAGCATCATTTAATCAACGAAGAAAAACCATTCGTAATTCAGTAAAATCGATGGTTGGTAATCATACTGTCGATTCAGTTTATTTAGACAAACGAGCAGAGCAATTATCGGTTGTTGAGTTTGTTCAGTTAACGAATGCCATTGAGAATTCATTAAAATTATAATTCACCTACAAAAAGGGGTCTTTTACCTCTGTTTTTATTTTCCTACAATTAGTTTTTTTATCTTCGATGTGTGCAAAGGAGGAATAAAAATAGTTTGATTCATGTAATAGGATGTATTCTATTTTTAAGTTTACCTTTCTTGTTTTCACCTGAATTAACATCGAATCCCCATTTTTTTTATAATCCATCTATTCATAGGGCGTTTATAAGTACGTTGTTATTGTTGTTATTTTTCTATCTTAATTATTATGTATTTATTCCTCATTATTATATTTCAAAAAAATATAAGGTGTATGCACTATTAATTTTATGTTTTTTTCTATTATTTTTAATAGTTCCAGAAATGCATAAGTTATGGAGACCATTTCTTATTGAACGTTCTACTTCAACTTTAATGCCACCTCCACGACCCTTTATTAATATGTTAAGTCATCGTTTACTTGAGTTTTCAGGAGTTTTGATTTTTTCATTATTACTAAAATTAAGAGAACGATTAAAGTTGATTGAAGTTGAAAAAGCCAATGCAGAATTAGCGTATCTAAAAGCTCAAATTAATCCGCATTTTTTGTTTAATACATTAAATAGTATTTATTCTTTAGCACTTACTAATAGCTCTAAAACAGCGGAATCTATTGTGAAATTATCTGACATGATGCGTTATGTTTTGAGTGAAAGTAATTTGGAGGAAGTGTTAGTTTCAAAAGAAAAAGAATATATTTTCAATTTCATTGAATTGCAAATTCTGAGATTATCACCTTCTATTAAATTGAGCTGCAGTTGGGAAGGTGATTCCGATCAACTAACAATCTCACCATTATTAATCATTCCATTTATTGAAAATGCGTTTAAGCATGGTGTCAATTCTGAAGAAGATTCTGAAATAAGTATTCAAATAGTTATTATTAAGTTTGAATTACGCTTACAAGTAAAAAATAAAATTGTTACAGAGAATAATGCAACTTTAGAAAAGAGTGGTATAGGAATTGTTACTACAAAACGACGACTAGATTTATTGTATCCAGAAAAACATTCGTTAACTTGTCTTGAAACAGATGGGTGGTATTGTGTTGATTTAAAAATTAGATTAAATGATTAAAGTAATTGCAATTGATGACGAGCCATTAGCATTAAGTATTGTTGAAGGTTTTTGTTCTCAAATAGATTATATTGATTTACAAAAAACATTTATTCAACCAAATGAAGGTTTAAAATACCTTGAAAAATACCCCGTAGATTTATTGTTTTTGGATGTGCATATGCCAGCATTGAATGGCGTTGATTTGTACAGAAATATCAATCAGAACACATTAGTTGTTTTTTGCACAGCGCACAGCGAATACGCAGTAGAAGGTTTTAATTTGAACGCGGTTGATTATTTGTTAAAGCCCTTTACATTCAAGCGGTTTTTAAAAGCATGTGATAAAGCAAAAGATTATTTTAGTGCAATAGATGTTAAGAGTACTTCACATATATTTTTGCGAGCAGATGGAAAATTGCATAAAATAAATTTGGATTTAATTACTAGCATAGAGGCCTTAGACGATTATTTAAAAATACATTTGTTAGATCAAAAAACCTTGGTAGTAAGAATGACGATGAAAGTCATGTTAGAAAAATTACCACCTAGTAAATTTGTTCGTGTTCATCGTTCTTTTATCGTGCCTTTTGATAAGGTACAATCTTTAACGAATAAGGTCATTAATCTAAAAGATAAGATTATTCCAATTGGAAAAAACTATGAAGAAGATGTGATGTTTTATTTCAATAAATAATTTTTAAAGTACTTTGTAAAAGTAGACTATACTTTATGTCTTCCTATTTTAATGTTATAACGTATGGCATCCCAATACTCTTTGCTGTAACTCACAAAAATTTCTTCACCTGCCAAAATATTTCTTGTGCTAGAAATAAAGCATTTATTTTTTTCAATGCGATAGACGCAGTTATTTTTTAAGCCCTTAACTCGTCCCAAACCAGCAGCATCATTAGCAAATCTAGCCTTATGTTCTGGCGTATGAAATGCATCAATGCAATTTTTTTTATTTATAAAAAACAAATAACCATCTTGATCTAAATCAACACGTTTTTCATATTCTTTCCAATCAATGATTTCTCCTTTGTATTCAATTACGTTTTCTCCTTTTTTTATTGGGGTCGTTGTAAATAAACCTTTTCCTGAATTAGGAAGTTGAGATGTTTTAACTATTAATGCCATAGATTACAAATATAATAGCAGTAGTCGAATATTTAAAAAATAGTTTTCACTATCTCTAAATTCTATTATGCTTTTTTCACTTTAGTTGGCTTAATACCTAATTTTTTCATATTGCGTTTATTTTGTTTTTTATAATCACGCCTCATTTTCCTTACTCCTTCTCTTTCTTCTTTGGCCATTTTTGAACTTGGCTTATCTTTCTTTTTTTTATCTAAGTAAGGATTAAAAGCCATTCGCTTTTTACCTCTTTTTTTTGCCCATATCGATTTTTTCCACATGCGTTTTCGCTCTTTCCTCTCTGAGAATTGAGCTTCTAATGGCATTTGTAAAAAGAAAAACAAGAGTAATAAGTAGGAAATTATTTTTTTCATACAACAAATAACGTATATAACTTAAATAAGCTACATGGTTGAATGAAATTATTATTAACACTTTTTTAGGCGAAATAGGTTTTGTGGTTTGTGGCTTTTGTAGTAAATTTGTTTGAATTAGAAATAAAAAAAATGGCAATTAAAGATTGGACGAAAGAAGAAATTTTAGAAGTGTATAATACACCTTTGATGGAATTAATATACAAAGCTGCAGAAGTTCATAAACAACATCACACGGTAGGCGAAGTACAAGTTAGTTCGTTATTATCTATTAAAACTGGCGGTTGCCCCGAAGATTGTTCTTATTGCCCTCAAGCGGCTCGTTATCATACAGAGGTTAAAGTTCATAAACTAATGAGTGTTCCCGAAGTGGATGAAGCTGCAAATAATGCGAAAGCAGGTGGGGCAAGTCGTATGTGTTTAGGTGCTGCATGGCGTGAAGTTCGTGATAATAAAGATTTTGACACGGTATTGGATATGGTGAAAACCATTAACAGTAAAGGATTAGAAGTATGTGCTACATTAGGAATGGTAACTGAAGACCAAGCTAAACGTTTAGCAGAAGCAGGTTTATATGCATATAATCACAATATTGATACAAGTGAAGAAAATTACGATAAGATTATCTCCACGCGTACGTTCGATGATCGTTTAAACACGATTCATAATGTCCGTAAAGCAGGCCTTACTGTTTGTTCCGGTGGAATTATTGGTATGGGTGAAAAAATTGAAGATAGAGTAGGGATGTTGTATACATTAAGTTTACTAAGACCACAGCCAGAATCTGTTCCAATTAATGCACTTGTTGCTGTTGAAGGAACACCAATGGAAGATCAGCCTCCTGTTCCAATTTGGGATATGGTTAGAATGATTGCAACAGCTCGTATCGTTTTACCTCGAACCGCTGTTCGTTTGTCTGCGGGCCGTTTAAGTATGAGTATGGAAGGACAAGCATTATGTTTTATGGCAGGCGCCAATTCAATTTTTGCTGGAGAGAAATTACTAACGACTCCGAATCCATTATATAATCAAGATATGGAAATGTTTAAAATACTCGGATTAAATACTAAAAAAGCATTTGTAGACAAATTAAAAAAAGAAGAATTAGCTTAATTAAATAATTATTGAAGGCCCTAAATGAATCACAATAAAATCATTTAGGGCTTTTTTATTTTAAACACATGGTATTTTTCCCTAAATCATTACAACATAAAATTGAACAAGTAAAGGAGAAGCATCAATTTCGTTCTTTAAAAACGAATTACCCTTCCATTGATTTTTCAAGTAATGACTATTTAGGATTTTCTTCTCAAGGTTATTTATCAGAGGAACTAAAAACGCTTGAACCATCCATAAAAACGGGTTCCACAGGTTCACGTTTAATTAGTGGAAACTCATTTTTATTTAATGAAATTGAAAACGAAATAGCACAGTTTCATCATGGTGATTCAGCTTTGATTTATAATTCAGGTTACGACGCAAACTTAGGTTTATTATCTAGTGTGCCGCAAAAAGGCGATTTAATTTTAAGTGATGAATTAATTCATGCATCTTTAATTGATGGTATTAGACTTAGCTTTGCAACCCACTATAAGTTTAAACATAACGATATCAATTCATTGAAAGAATTAATTACTCGACATCAATCCACATTCAAAGAAATTTATGTGGTTGTAGAAAGTGTGTATTCGATGGATGGTGATTGCTCTCCCTTAGTTGACTTAGCTAATTTTTGCAAGGGAATTAATGCGCATTTAATTGTGGATGAAGCTCACGCCATAGGTGTGTTTGGAAAAAATGGAAAAGGTTTATGTTATGAATTGAATATAGAACAACTATGTTTCGCCCGCATTTATACATATGGCAAAGCAATGGGTTGCCATGGTGCTTCCATTGTTGGGAGCGAAGAGCTTAAACACTATTTAATTAACTTTTCGCGTTCTTTTATTTACACAACAGCTATGCCTGAACACACTTTATTATCCATAAAAGCAGCGTATCAGTTATTAAAAAAAACAATAGAAGTAGAAAAGTTAAGAAGTCATATTACTTTTTTTAATACTTTGACGACTAAGTCTCATCAAAATTTTATCGCTAGTACAAGCGCTATTCATTGTCTTATTTTGAAAGGAAATAATGATGTTCAGTTTCTTGAAGAAAAACTGGGAAAAAGAAATTTTTTCGTAAAGTCAATTAAAAGTCCAACAGTAAAACAAGGAGAAGAACGAATGAGATTGTGTCTTCATTCATTCAATACCAAAGATGAAATAGATGTATTATTATCACTCATACATGAGTAGGTAATACGCTTTTATTCTGTCGACTTCTTTGTATCGTTCTGGGATTTGAAAGCATCAAAATCAAACGTTAGTGTAAAACGTAAGGTATTTTGAAGTGGATTTCTTTGAGTGACTGGAATTAAATAGGCCATATCTAATCCAAATACATTATATCTCAAACCTATACCAGCTGTAAAAAATTTACGATTACCCTTTGTTTTAGCTTCGTTGAAATATCCCGCTCTTACAGCAAATTGTTTAGCGTACCAATATTCAAAGCCAATACTATAATTAACTTCTTTCAATTCTTCCGAACTTCCGCCTGGAGCATCATTAAAGGATTGAAAAATTCCTTTAGTAATACCAACATTAGGATCTTTTCCTGCTAAAATTATTTTTTCTTGAGTAACAGAATTAACTGAATCATTTCCACGAGAATCTTTGAGATAAACTGGAGGCGTTGGAACTAATAATTTATTGACGTCTCCATATATTCCAAATGTATTGTAATCATCAATCAAAAATTTTATACCTCCACCTAATCTTAAATTCATGGGGATAAAATCTTGTTTAATGGAATAACTAACCTTTGCACCAATATTACTAAAAACTAACCCACCTGTGGCGATTGCTTTTTTTCCATTTAGGTCGAATTTTTTTGATTGGTAATAAAGACCGAAATCAATAGCCGCTGAGGTGCCTGGCTTTACTGCTTGTCCGTTGGTTAAGGTGTAATTTCCAGTTAGGTTAGAACGGATATATCTTAACGCTAAACCAGCTGAAAATGTTTGAGATAATTTTTGTGAGTAGGCAATATCTAATGCAAATTCATTTGGTCTAAATTGCCCAGTCGTATTACCAACGATGTCTGTAAAAGTAATATTTCCTAAAGAAAAATAACGCAAAGAAGCACCTATGGCTTGTGTTTTATTTATTTTGCTATAGCCTGATATATAATACAAATAAATATCTGGAACTAATTGTTTCAACCAAGGAGTGACATTGATTGTTGCGCCTGATTTTTTTTCTGCAAATGCCATTTTTGCAACGTTCCAATGAATGCTATTGCCGTCAGCAGGACTTGCTGCTCCAACTTCTCCCATTGCTCCATTTCTTGAGTCAGGACAAATTAATAAAAAGGGTACAGCAGTGGTAATTGTATTTATTCTCCCACTTAATTCTTGTGTGGTTAAATTACTTGAAGTAGTTTGACTTAGCAATGAATTTGCTATAAAAACACTACTTCCTAATAGTCCTAAAATCTGTTTTTGCATTAGTTTCTTTTTTTAAAAGAGGAGTTCAAAGATATAATTAATTTAGAATTACAAGCTTCTCAATTTTTTCTGCTTTTTTGTTATCACTTGTAACTACCGAAACTCTATAAATATAAACACCTCTTGCTAATTTATCTCCAAAATCATCTTTTCCATCCCATTCAATTCCATCAAAACGAAAACCTTCATTATTTATTGTTTGATGAATTGATTTTACTATTTTTCCGGAAATCGTGTAGATTTGAATGAGTACTTTGAGTGAAACACAACATTGATTGTGTTCAATAAAAAATTTTGTTTTTGTTGTAAATGGATTTGGATAATTTAAGATATGACTCAATGCTAAGTTTGCTTCTTTCGCAACAATAAAATCAGTGTATGCTGTTGAAGAATTATTTTGAACGTCCCAAACCTTTAAACTTAATTGATGCTTTCCTTCACTTAAAGTGTTTAAGCCATATCTAATTTTTCCCGATTGGTAGGTGTTTAAGTTGGCAACGTAATAATCGTTTAATACAATTGGGTTACTTGATTTTTCATCTAAAATTGCAACCGCATCATGACCAATCCCATTCCCTACTGTATTGATTCCACTCGAATCAGTTATCAATGCATATATTTTTGGTGTTTCATTTGTCGTCCCACCTGTTACAAATTTTTCATCGTTTAAGAATAATTTAATTTCAGGCCCTTTATTATCGGCAATAGCGTTGGTTTCTGATCCACCAACAACAATTTTATCATAATAGCCATTTGCATCCGTTATTCCGTTATGCGCATAATAGGTTATTTTACCTTTCCCAAAGCTGTAGGAAATGTCTTTTGGAACTAAAAATGAAAATGAAAACTCCCCATTATTAACTGTTGATTTCCCTTTATAAATAATGTTTTTTTGTAATTTAAAAGTATCTACTAAAGAGCCTTGTGGGTTTGGCGGATTTGGATCGTTGGCAAGAGTTACAAGTTTTATTTCTTTATCAAAAACAGCTGGAAAAACAACTCCATTAAAATTAGTTAATTTGTTACCGAATTTATCGCCAACAAATCCTGTTATGGTCATTTTCTTTAAAGCTTTTAGTGTGTCGCTTGAAGTAATATTTAGAGTTTGTGAATTAATACTCGTTGTAAAAACTTTTTGTTCGGGATAAGCTAATTTTAATGCAGGATCTCCTAAAATAACAAAGTTCATGTACTGTCTATTGAAACCAATATCTCTTTTTGTTAACCGATATAAATCTCCTAGGTGTGGCATTTTTCCGTTGGTCATAGGAGTTAACGCATGACTGTAAAATGCGGTGTTTAAGGCGAAGTTTAATCCAGAGAAAGCTAACCTAACGGTTGTCATTAATCCGATAGCGCCACCGTTGGGATTTAGTAAACAATATTCTCCTGCGGAAGTTCTGTCCGGGTCATCAAATCTACTAAATTCACAGGTCGCGGTAATCATTAATGGTAAATTATTGATGTTTTTCCAATCCAATATTTGCGGCACCTCAATAAAGCGCTCAGCACCTAAACCTAATTCACCGCCGTGACCTGTGTAATTCCATATTAAAGAACCTTTTTCAAAACTTCTGTTAATGTCGTTTACAGCATCAGGATACCTATCACCACCAGGCGTAGAGAATTGTAAATAAGAATCTGCATGAATTTTATTCACATTGTAATTTTTGTAGTTATTGTAAATGGGATTAGCCAGCGCATCAGATTGGTTGAAGTGTTCATTATTGTCCTCATCATCGGATACAAACGTTACCCAGTTTCTCCAATCGCCTTGAGGATAGTTTGTTGAATTGGCGTCGCAAGATGTTTCTTCAGTTTTTGGATCAAAATTAAAGTTGCGTTTATAGTATTGTTCAATTTTAGAAGTAACTGCATCTGCTTCATTTTTAGATTTAACGGGAAATCGTCCAACACCGATGTCTGGTAAATCACCAGATACTAAATCACCTTCACCGTTATCCATCATGGCGAAGTAATCGTCAGTCACAAATGAATCGGTATAGGATGTTGAGTTAAAAGTTTGATAGGTTGGTATCATAGCTGAATTTCCTGTAGATGAAATTTCCCTATTTTTATAAGACCCATCACCTAAAAGTAATAAATACTTGGTTGCTTTAGTTGGATCAGTGGGTTTAAAATACAACATTTTTACAAATTCTCTAATTGCACCAATATCGGGTGTTCCTGAAGAGAATTCGTTATAAACTTCTGATGTTGTAACCACAGCATATGTTAATGAATCGTAATCACTATGCAGCTTAGCCAAGCGATAGGCATTATCTAAAAATAATGGGTGTGTTACAATGACATAATCTGCCTGTAATATTCCATGTAAATTTTGATTTTTAATTAAACCAATCGCTGTGGGTGTAAAAGCTATATTTTCATTAAATATGACGTATTCATTAATCGAATCAGACTTGCTATTATATTCGAAATTATTTGTCGATGTTATAGTATATAATTGATTTTTTACATTTAAAGGATTAGTGACATCCCATATTAAAGGAAAGCTTGATGCGTTATTTGTTAGCATGTATTTCGCATAAGTGCCCGCACCTCCCACAACTCGCCTGTCTCTGAATGTAAATTGGCTTGAATTGAATGTTAAATTACGTCTTGCGTTTATTTCAACATAGTCTAACCAGCCTATAGCACTGCTTGTTTGTTTTGTGACATTAATGTTAAGAAAATTAGATGTTAATATTCCGCCAATTTGATTTTGGTTAGGAAAACCTAAGTCAGATATGTAATACAATAGATTTGTTGGAGCACAAGAAATATTGAATGATTTTGAAGCAAATGATACAAGATAATTGGAAGGTACATCACATCTCGATAGAACACGTGATTTTACATAAACACTATCGCCAATAATTCCATCTGGAATTAAAAACGAAAAGTTATATGAAGTAGTGTTGTCAAATTTTTCACCATAAAATTCTCTGCCACTCTTTATCGCGTTAAACGTATTGACTTCATGTATATCATAATAATCCTGACTATTAGTTGTTTTATTAGCAGTATTACTTAAAGAATTTTGTTGTAAGATTCTTTTTCCAGAAGTATTAATATCTACATTAATAAAATAAAACGATGTATCGCTAAAAGAATGAATTTGACGATGATACGGAATCATATTAATTGGATTTCTCACCCATGAATCTGTGCTTTGACCGTAAAAAAAAACGTAATCTGTATTGTTAAAAACGCCATCATTTTCTCCTACAACTGAAATTGCATTTTCAATTAAATCATCAAATTTAAAATCACTGTTTTTCTCCGACATTAATTTTCCGCCATTTCCATATATTTTTAGGTTACGCGGATCTATTGTTGATACATCTATACCTAATTTTGTAAAAAAAGATTTGTCTAATTTGTATACACCATTTTTTGTTACACCAATTTTATACCATTTTCCAGATGCTAAAACAGATGCACTAGCACTAGATGATTTATTGGCTCTTTGATTAGATAGGTTGTTTTTAATTTTAGCCACTTGACTATAATCCCAGACCACTGTATACGATTCAAGATACTCATATGCATTATTTGCATTTAAGCGAATTGGCATAATCTTCGCGAATTCTATTTTTTCATTTCTGGCATAACCAATTTCTAAAGTGATATCAAAATCATTGGTTATGAAATTTTTGTAGGGCTCGATTTGGGTTTTTTCACTGTTACTTAAAGGTCTTATTTTAATGTTGTTTAATCTA
>CANLAV010000024.1 GCA_947487905.1 Bacteroidota bacterium
CAGTCAATGTTATTTGATCATCATCTTCACTACTTAATCCATTTAAAAAGCCATTCAAATCAACTAAATTACAAAGAAGCAAGTACCTATTTTCAAGATACTTGTTGAAGGATTTAAAATCAGTATGTTTTTTGATGATGTTCTTTTGAAAGTCAATTTCCTCTTGATTAAAATTAATTGCATTAACCTGAACTAAAAGTTCATTTAAAGTAGGTGCTATTTTTGAAAAATCCATTATCTGAATTTACGAAAAAATAAAACTAAAATGGTTCTAATTCTGAAATTTGTTTGACCCAGGTTTGACCCGCCCAAAAAAGTAAGAGCAACAAAAAAGCCTTTCATCTCTGAAAGGCTTGATTTTGCTGTGTACCCCAGACGGGACTTGAACCCGTACGTCCGTGAAGACACAGGATTTTAAGTCCTGCGTGTCTACCAATTCCACCACCAGGGCATTCTTGATTAAAAGCAATCGAAATAACATGCTTTTGAGCGAAAGACGGGTCTCGAACCCGCGACCTTAACCTTGGCAAGGTTACGCTCTACCAACTGAGCTACTTTCGCGATTTGATTTAAAGAACTTCCAATTATAAATTGGAGTGCAAAGATAAGTGATTTTTTAATTTGACAAAATTTTTTTTAATAAAAATTAAGCTCCTAAGAGACGTTTTATATCGTTTAATTTCATCAACGCTTCAACAGGAGTTAGCGTATTAACATCCACTTTGAGTAATTCTTCTTTAACTTGCTCTAAAATAGGGTCGTTTAACTGAAAGAAACTTAATTGATAGTCTGATTTAGATTTTGTTTTAATTCCATCTAAATTGGATAACACTCTTACTTCTTTATCAGAAATATCAAGCTCATGGTCCTTCTCCAATTTTTTCAATATATCATTCGCTCTATCTAATACTTCTTTTGGCATACCGGCCATACGAGCCACATGAATTCCAAAACTATGCTCACTACCACCCTCTTGTAATTTCCTTAAAAAAATAATTTTATTGTTCAATTCTTTAACCGACACGTTATAATTTTTTATACGCGAAAAATACGTAGTCATTTCATTCAACTCATGATAATGGGTAGCAAATAAGGTTTTTGCTTTATGTGTCGGCTGCGAATGAATGTACTCAGCAATGGCCCAAGCTATTGAAATACCATCATAAGTGGAAGTGCCTCGTCCAATTTCATCTAATAATATTAAACTACGGTTACTTAAATTATTTAAAATACTAGCGGTTTCATTCATTTCAACCATAAACGTCGATTCTCCCGAAGAAATATTGTCGCTTGCTCCTACTCGTGTGAAAATCTTATCGACGATACCTATTTCAGCTGATTTGGCAGGTACATAACAACCGATTTGAGCCATCAATGTGATTAATGCCACTTGCCTTAATAATGCGGATTTACCGCTCATATTAGGTCCTGTAATCATCATAATTTGCTGCGTTTCATTATCTAAAAAAACAGAATTACTCACGTAACTTTCGTCAATCGGTAATTGCTTTTCTATCACAGGATGTCTACCATCAACAATATTTAAAGCAAATGAATCATTCATCATTGGCTTGCAATAATTATTAGCTGTCGCTAATACAGAAAAAGAGGATAAGCTGTCAAGACGAGCGATTAAATTAGCATTTAATTGAATCGGAACAATGTATTCAATTAAATCTCTCACTAAGTTAGCGTAAATAGTTTGTTCTAATACCGCGATTTTATCTTCTGCGCCTAGTATTTTTTCTTCGTAAATTTTTAATTCTGGTGTTATGTAACGCTCTGCCGTTGTTAGTGTTTGCTTTCGAATCCAATCAGTTGGTACTTTATCTTTATGCACATTGGTTACTTCTAAATAATATCCAAACACATTATTATAAGATACCTTTAAAGATGAAATACCAGTTCGCTCAATTTCTCTTTGCTGTATTTGTAATAAATAATCTTTACCAGAAAATGCAATAGCTCTTAATTCATCAAGTTCAGCATTCACGCCTTTATTGATAACATTTCCCTTATTCAATAAAATAGGAGCTTCTTCATTCAGCTCTTCATCCAATCGGTTGCGCATCACAACACATGGATTTAATTGATCGTTTATTTTTTTGAGGGATTTGTTTTCACTGCTCGAAATCAATGTTTTGATGCCTTCTGTCAGTGTTAAGGATCGTTTTAACTGAACCAACTCTCTTGGATTAATTTTCCCCGCTGAAACCTTTGAAATTAAACGTTCTAAATCTCCTACATCATTTAATAAAGTTCTTAATTCTTCTTGTTGCGCTTTTTGTTCAATATAAAAATCAACAACTTCTAATCGCTCTTTGATTAAATCCACCTGTTTTAACGGTAAAGCTAACCAACGCTTCAAAAGTCTTGATCCCATTGGTGTTACTGTATAATCAATGACGTCAATTAAACATTTGCCATTATCGTGACTCGAGCCAAATAATTCTAGATTACGAACTGTAAAACGATCAAGCCAAACATATTGATCTTCTTCAATTCGTGAGATAGTCGTAATGTGTTGCAATTTATCATGCTTAGTTTCACCTAAATAATGTAAAATAGCACCGCAAGAAGTGATAGCATGATTAAACTGTTCAATACCAAATCCTTTCAGAGAATTTGTTCCAAATTGTTTGATTAAAGATTCGTAACCAAAATCGTATTTAAATGCCCAATCATCCAAACCAAAAATATAAAAGTTTTCGCCAATTAAATTAACAAGTGTTTGTCGTTTATTTTTTTCAACTAAAATTTCATTTGGTTTAAACGTTTGAATGAGCTTTTCAATATACGTTAAAGTTCCTTCAGCAATAAGGAATTCACCTGTTGAAACATCTAAAAAAGAAATGCCTGCTTTATCTTTTTCAAAATAAATACTGGATAAAAAATTATTTGTTTTATGTTCAAGAACTTTATCATTAAAGGTAACACCAGGCGTAACTAATTCTGTAACGCCACGTTTTACAATGCTTTTCGTTAATTTGGGATCTTCTAATTGGTCACAAATCGCAACTCTATATCCAGCACGAACTAATTTAGGTAAATACGTATCAACCGAATGATGCGGAAAACCTGCTAATTCAATAAAAGTTGCCTGGCCGTTAGCGCGCTTCGTCAATGTGATGCCTAAAATTTTAGACGCTTTAATGGCATCTTCACCAAATGTTTCATAAAAATCACCAACTCTAAATAGTAAAATAGCATCAGGATATTTCGCCTTAATGTCGTTATACTGTTTCATTAATGGGGTTTCTTTAACCTCAACTGTTTTTGCCATAATCTAAGAAACTAAGGTATGGTATAAAGAGAATGATATCTTATTTAATTTTTAACATAAAGTGTTAAATTGTTAGCAACACTCCGCCTTGAAAATAGATGATTAAACACTAATATTTAATTCCTGAAATACCTATATTTTCAATAGGATGCCAAGTCGTTTTAATTTCTTGTAAATCAGTAATAAAATAAGGTCCTTGTTCTTTTTCGTCGATCCAATTTTTATCCCAAATAAAAAGACGTTTCACATTAAGCGAAGCATTTTCTCCAATGGTTTTATTAAACTCTTTTTCCGAATTAGAATTAATAACCGCATTCACATCCATGTGGGATGAAAAGTGTGTGTGCAATTCTTTTCTATTTCCAGTTAAGATGTTAATAACACCTGCCGGCACATCACTTGTTGCTAAAACCTCAGCAAATGTGATGGCGCAGGTTGGTTTGTTTTCAGAAGCTAAAACAATGCACGTATTTCCTCCAACAATGCAAGGTGCAATAACTGAAATCAAACCTAACAATGCCGTTGATTCGTCAGCCATAATGGACACTACTCCCATTGGTTCTGGTACCGAAAAATTAAAATGTGACGTGGCAACCGGATTGACTGAACTATGTAATTGTTGGTATTTATCAGCCCAACCTGCATAGTAAACTAATCGATCAACACACTGCTCCATTTCTTTTTTTGCTTTCGGTGCTGAATAACCCAATTGTTTCAACTCTTCTAAAAATTGTTCTTTTCTACCTTCCAACATTTCAGCAATGCGGTACAAAATTTGACCACGATTAAATGCAGCTCTTGAACTCCAAGCATTAAAAGCTCCTCGGGCCGAAACAACCGCATTTTTAAAATCTTTTCGAGATGATAAACTAACGTTTACTGTCATGTTATTTTTTAATTTTAATGAGTAATAGCGACCACTTTCCGTGCGAGGAAATTGACCACCAATAAATATTTTGTATGTTTTTAAAACTTCTATTCGTTCCATAATATTTTATCGCAAAGATCGCTGAGTTTTTAACAAAGAACGCAGAGAATATTTTGCTATTTTATAAATTATTTACTACTCTTTTGATTCCATTTTTTTCTATTCTAAATTTCTCTTTTGCATGCTTTGCGAAATTCCTCAAGTCTCTCAGCGGTAAAAAAAATTAAAACTTTAAATACGGCATCAATCCATGCAACCCGCCCTCTCTACCAAATCCACTTTCTTTATAACCACCAAAAGGAGATGTGGGATCAAATTTATTGTAAGTGTTTGCCCATACAACACCAGCTCTTAATTTTTGAGTCATGTTAAAAATACGAGAACCTTTATCCGTCCAAACACCTGCACTCAATCCGTAAGGAATATTATTTGCCTTTTCAATAACTTCTTCAATGGTTCTAAACGTTTGAATAGCTAATACAGGTCCAAAAATTTCTTCCTGAGAAATACGATGAGATTGTGATGTATTTAAAAACAACGTAGGCTTAACAAAAAAACCTTTCTTAGGAATGGAACATTGACTTTGATACATATCCGCACCATCATTCAATCCAATTTTTATGTACTCATTAATTTTATTCAATTGCATTTTAGAATTAATAGCGCCAATGTCTGTATTCTTATCCATCGGATCTCCCACAATTAATGTTTCTAAACGATTTTTCAATTTGTGGATGACTTCATCTGCCACACTTTCTTGAACAAACAAACGAGAACCTGCACAACACACATGTCCTTGATTAAAGAAAATACCATTTACAATTCCTTCTACAGCTTGATCAATTGGGGCATCTTCAAAAATAATATTTGCTGCTTTGCCACCTAATTCTAGTGTTAATTTTTTATCAGTGCCTGCAATAGATTTTTGAATCCATTTTCCAACAGTGGTACTTCCTGTAAATGCCACTTTATTAACTAATGGATGATTTACAATAGCTGCACCTGTTGGGCCAAAACCTGTTACGATATTTACAACACCATCAGGCAAGCCACTTTCTTGAATAATTTCAGCCAACTTCAAACAAGTTAAAGGTGTGGTTTCTGCAGGCTTTAACACAACTGTGTTGCCTGTTGCCAATGCTGGTGCAATTTTCCATGCCGCCATTAACAGTGGGAAATTCCAAGGAATAATTTGACCCGCAACACCTAAGGATTTTGGATGACGATTGGGAAATGCATATTCTAATTTATCTGCCCAACCTGCATAATAAAAAAAATGATTGGCTGCTAAAGGAATATCAATATCTCTACTTTCACGAATTGCTTTTCCCCCATTCATCGTTTCGATAACAGATAACTCACGCGCTTTTTCTTGAATTAATCTCGCAATTCTAAAAATATATTTAGCTCGTTCCTTTGCAGGCATTTTGCTCCATGTTTTATCATATGCTGTTTTTGCAGCCTTTACTGCTGTATCAACATCCTTTGCATTTGCATCAGCAATTCTGGCAATTTTTTCTTCCGTAGCAGGATTTATGGTATCATAGTATTTATCAGAATTTGGTTTTACAAATTTACCATTGATAAATAAATCATATTGTTTGTTTAATCGAATATGATCCGTTGACTCTAAAGCGGGAGCATATTTCCAATCTGTAAAAAACTCTAAACTCTTTTTTTCTTTTTTTGCCATACCATTTTTTGTTTGCTACAAGGTCTAATCTCAGTTAAAACGCTTACATCAATTAGAAATTAAATGTAGCTAAATTTTTTAAAATTCAATTTATAAGTAGTCTATTTCTTAAAAATAAGGCTAAATTTACGACCATTAAATGTGGTGGAACGGTAAGTTTTGGAGCGAATTACAAAAAAAGCAAGTAAACTTTAATACAAATGTATTTTTTTCAGGTTTACGAGGGTCTTCGTTTGCCTTTTTAGTAAATGATATTTTTCGAAATTCAACTCACAACCTACTAATTGTTTGCAACGACAAAGAAAAAGCCGCCTATCTATTAAACGACTTACAAACTTTACTTCCAGAAAAACACATCCATTATTTTCCTGAAAGTTATAAAGTTCCCTATAAAGAAGAAAAAACAAGCAATGCATCAGTTCAAGAAAGAGCAGAAACATTAAGTGTATTAAGTAAAGAAAATTATTCAGGAATTGTTGTAACCTACGCTGCTGCATTAGCTGAAAAAGTAGCCTCCAAAACAAGTCTCAATCAAAATACACTCATCATTAAAAAAGGCGAAAAATTAAGCATTGATTTTATTCAAGAATTTTTACAAAGCTATGATTTTGAATTGTGTGACTTCGTTTCAGAACCAGGACAGTATGCAGTAAGAGGTGGTATTATTGACGTTTACTCGTTTGCACACGAGCTTCCTTATCGTATCGAATTATTTGGAAATGATGTAGATGCCATCAAAACATTTGATCCTGTTTCGCAGCTATCTAACCACAACTATGATTTTGTAACTATTATTCCTGACATCAATTCGTCGCAAGTTATTGAAGTTAGAAAATCTTTATTTGATTATGTTACAAATGAGACCCTATTATGCTTTGATGATGTTATTTACACAAAAGATTATATAGATAAATTATTTGCTAAAACAGAATCATTATATCAAAACTTAGATTCAACGATAAAACGTATTTCTCCTGATGAACTTCAAATTACTGGGGAGGATTTTTTAAATCAAATTAAAAACTACCAACTGATTGAATTTGGCTTAACAAATCATCTTGCTAAACAAGAAATAACTTTTAATCAAAGTTTACAACCGCAGTTTAGTAAGAATTTTGATATGCTTATTAATGATCTCAAAGCAAATAAAGCCAAAGGGTATAAAAATTATTTAACAACCGAAAACACCAAACAAGCTGAACGCTTAAACACTATTTTTAACGACTTACTTTCTAAAGAGCATCGAACAACTGAAGGCTTAATTGAGCACATAAAAATAAATTTACACGAAGGCTTTATTGATCATGATTTAAAAATAGCCTGTTACACCGATCATCAAGTTTTTGAACGCTATCATCGATTTAATTTAAAAGAATCGCGTTACAAAACTTCTGAATCCTTAACGCTCAAAGAAATTTCATCATTGAATCCAGGAGATTTTGTTACACATATCGATCATGGTATTGGGCGATTTGGCGGACTCGTAAAAATTACAACCAATGGCATACAGCAAGAAGCCGTAAAATTAGTTTATAAAGACAATGATTTTTTGTACGTCAGTATTCACAGTTTACATCGCATTAGTAAATACACTGGAAAAGAAGGAAATGTGCCTCGCATTGATAAAATTGGTTCAACAACTTGGAGTACATTAAAACAAAAAACAAAGAAAAATGTAAAAGAAGTTGCCTACGATTTAATCAAATTGTATGCCAAACGAAAAGCGCAAGCTGGGCATCGTTATCCACAAGATAATTACCTCCAACACGAATTAGAAGCCTCTTTTATTTACGAAGACACGCCCGATCAAATAAAAGTAACAGCTGATGTAAAAAGAGATATGGAAAAACCACATCCGATGGATAGATTAGTGTGTGGAGATGTTGGATTTGGGAAAACAGAAATTGCGGTACGAGCTGCATTTAAGGCTGTGTGCGATAGTAAACAAGTTGCCATATTAGTACCGACAACCATTTTGGCTTACCAACATTTTAAAACTTTTAGTGAACGATTAAAAGATTTGCCTTGTAATGTGAGTTACATTAATCGCTTTAGAAGTGCGAAAGAAGTAAAGGAAATTATTAATCAAACATCTGAAGGTAAAATTGATATTTTAATTGGCACACATAAAATTGTTGGGAAAGATATTAAGTTTAAGGATTTAGGTTTACTGATTATTGATGAAGAACAAAAGTTTGGAGTAGGCATAAAAGATAAATTAAAAACATTTAAAACAACTGTTGACACGTTAACATTAACTGCAACGCCCATTCCAAGAACCTTACAATTCAGTTTAATGGGCGCCCGAGATTTATCTGTCATTAGCACTCCACCGGCCAATCGTTACCCAGTTCATACAGAACTTATGTCATTTAGCGAAGAAGCCATTAGAGATGCTATAGCATACGAAATGAGTCGAGGTGGACAAGTTTATTTTGTACATAATAAAGTGCAAAATATTGCTGAAGTAGCAGGAATCATTCAAAGATTAGTTCCTGAAGCAAGAGTAACCTTCGGACATGGACAAATGGAGGGCGACAAGCTCGAAGACGTTATGTTTAGTTTTATTGAAGGAGAATACGATGTTTTAGTGGCAACTACCATCATTGAATCTGGCTTAGATATTAGTAATGCGAATACGATTATTATAAATGATTCACAAAATTTTGGATTAAGCGATTTACATCAGATGCGTGGGCGCGTTGGACGAAGTAATAAAAAAGCATTTTGTTATTTACTCACACCACCATTTATCAGTTTAAGTTCGGAAGCCAGAAAAAGATTGACAGCGATTATTGAATTTAGTGATTTAGGTAGTGGCTTTCAAATTGCTATGCGTGATTTAGATATTCGCGGAGCGGGAAATTTATTAGGCGGAGAACAAAGCGGATTTATAAACGACATGGGCTTTGATACTTATATGAAAATATTAAACGAAGCCATTGAAGAATTAAAACAAGAACATTGGTACCAAGAAATTATAGAACCTGGAGAAAGTGCTGATGGCGATAAGTCTAAATTCTCTCGTCAATTTGTAAGAGAAACAGTCGTTGATACGGATTTACAACTACTCATTCCGGATAGTTATGTCAGTAATTTAACAGAACGCTTATTGTTATACAGGGAGTTAGATAACGTAACCAACGAAAGTGAATTAGAAAATTTTAAATTTAAAATCAGAGATCGATTTGGGCCAATACCAAATGAAGCCATTGAATTAATTAATGTTGTTAGAATGCGTTGGTCAGCCATGAAATTAGGATTTGAAAAAATGACGTTGAAGAATGGGAAGATGTTATGCTATTTTTTAAGCAAACAAGACAGTGAATATTTCAACTCTCCCATGTTTAAAGCAGTCATGTTGTATGCGCAAAAAAGTCACAAGCAAACTCAATTAAAAGAATCAAATGCAAAATTATGGTTAACCATCGAAGGAGTAAAAAGCATTGATGATGCCATCACTCACCTCTCAAAAATAAATGAACTCGTTTAAAAAATGCAGATTGAAATTTTATGTTTTTAATCTTGCAATAACCAAAGCGCTTCTTTTAATTCCCCTAATGCTTTTTTATTCCCTTGTTTGTTTGCTAATTCAATTCCCTTGTTGTAAAACTCAATAGCTAAAACATCCTGATTTAATTTTTCATAAACCTGCCCTAATTGATAAAAACAAGGCAAATAATCAGTGTTAAAATTTAAGGTTTTTTGAAACTGAGCCTCAGCCTCTTTAAAATTTCGTTCGCCTAAAAACTCCATCGCTAAAGCATAATTAAGAAACACATCTTGAGAATCTGTTTCTAGCATATCTAATAGAGTTTCTTTTCGCGATTTATTTTCCACAAACTACTCGCCTGAAAATTGATTTAGAAAACGAACATCATTTTCAAAAAATAAACGTAAATCTTTCACACGATACTTCAACATCGTAATCCTTTCTATTCCCATACCAAAAGCAAAGCCTGTGTATTTTTTACTATCTATGCCGCAATTATCAAGAACTTGAGGATCTACCATGCCACAACCTAAAATTTCAACCCAACCTGTGTGCTTACAAACATTGCAACCATCACCCTTACAAAGCGTACAACTAATATCCACCTCTGCACTTGGCTCTGTAAATGGAAAATAACTTGGTCGCATTCTTATTTTGGTTTCTGTTCCAAATAATTCTTTCGCAAAAAAGTTTAAAGTTTGTTTTAAATCTGCAAACGAAACATGTTCATCAATATACAATCCTTCAATTTGATGAAATTGGCAATGCGCACGAGCGCTAATGGCTTCATTGCGATAAACGCGACCTGGAGATATCGTTCTAATTGGGGGTTGCTGACTTTCCATGACATGCACTTGAACAGAAGATGTTTGTGTCCGCAATACCATTTCAGGATTAATATTAACGTAAAAGGTATCTTGCATATCACGTGCAGGATGATTTTCGGGAGTATTTAGAGCGGTAAAATTATGCCAATCATCTTCAATTTCTCTACCATCACTTACTGTAAAACCAATGCGAGCAAACACATCAATAATTTGATTTTTCACAATAGACAATGGATGACGAGAACCTAATGTAATACTTGGGTCTGACGGTGTTGTTAAATCAAATTGCGTTGAAACATGTAAATCATTTTGAGATTCAAATGATTCCTTTATTGCATTAATTTTATCTTGTGCTTTTATCTTAAGCTCATTTAGTTTTTGACCAACTTCGCGCTTAATCTCTGGAGCAACTGTTTTAAAATCATCAAACAAAGCTGTTATTTGGCCTTTTTTACTTAGCCATTTAATTCTATACTCTTCAACATGCTCTTTACTTTTTGCTGAAAATTCTTCGACTTCAGCCAAAAGACTATTTATTTTTTCTAACATACAATTTCCTAATAATGAAAACAAATTTAATGAATTTTTCAGTAATATATGCGGCCGTATTGGTAGTGCGATATATCATCACATCTAAATTCATAATTTGGAAGATTTCAAACACTCTTTTTAAGTAAAAACAATCTAAATCATCTCTTTTAATCGTATATTTACCCTTTCTGTGCGCTTATACAACAACATATCTGAAATCGTTGATTTAAAAAACACCATTCTTACAATCGGTACGTTTGACGGTGTACATCTGGGACATCAAAAAATCATTAAAAAATTGGTCGAGCTTAAAAAAAAGCATGGTGGTGAAACACTTTTATTTACGTTCGATCCGCATCCCCGAAAAATTTTATTTCCAGAACAACATGATTTAAAACTTATTACTACAACTCAAGAAAAATGTGATTTATTAAATCAATTTGGAATTGACAATGTCCTCATTTTTCCATTTGATTTAGCATTTTCTAAAATGAGCGCTGAAGAGTACGTTTCTGAAATTATTGCCAAAAAACTAAATACTAAAATTATTGTCATAGGTTACGACCATCGTTTTGGATCAAATAGAGAGGGTGATATTAATTCATTGAAACAAGTTTCATTTGATTACAATTTTGATATTGAAGAAATTTCTGCTGAAGAAATAAATCAATTAAACATTAGTAGCACACGAATTAGAAAAGCTATTGAAATAGGAAATATCGAAGAAGCCAATAATTATTTAGGCTATTCGTTTTTTATAATTGGTGAAGTTGTAAAAGGAAAACAATTAGGAAGAACAATTGGCTACCCTACGGCCAATATAAATATAAATGACCTTGATAAAATAAGGCCAAAAAATGGCGTTTATGCTGTCAATGTGATTATTGAAAACACGACTTACAAAGGCATGCTCAATATTGGATATAATCCTACAACTGATAACAACGCATCGCAAAAAATTGAAGTGCATATTTTTAATTTTAATAATGATATCTATGACCAAGTCATTAAAATTGAATTTATCCAACATTTAAGAAATGAAATAAAATTTAATAACTTAGATGAACTTAAAGTACAATTAGCTAATGATAAAATTGCTTGCGAAAATATTTAAAATAAAATCCCTTAATTCCAGTCAATTGGTATTAGTATTATTTGTTAGTTTTCTTTTTAAAACATCTCATGCGCAATTATTGGATTCACTTACTCTTGACACGTTAACAAGTTTCATCTCTATCGAAGATGGCATGAAGAATCCTGATGCCGTTATAAAGCTTGTTTTAAGAAAAAGTCATTTAAAATCATTTCCATTAGAAGTATTAAGATTTAAAAACTTACAGTATTTAGATATTAGTAAAAATAAAATAGAAGAATTACCAGACAGCATCGCGTTATTAAATCAATTACAATATTTAGCGTGTAGTAAAACAGGTTTAAAAATTATACCGAAAACAATCGGAAAACTAACCCATTTAAAATACTTAAACTTAAACCAAAACGACATAGAAACATTACCGCCTCAAATTGGAAATTTAGAAAACCTCGAAATATTAGATTTATGGAGTAATGATTTTAACGAATACCCTTCAACGCTCAAGAATCTGAAATCACTTAAGATTCTCGATCTTCGAAACATTTTAATTAGTGATGAAACACAACTCTACATTACTAATTTATTGCCAAAAGCGACTGTTCAAATGTCCCCTAGTTGCAAATGTAAATGGTAAACAATTGAATAGAATAAGATAAACAGCAAAAATATAAAGCTAAATGACTCAAATATAGCTTTATATAAATTTTCTAAAATACATATTTTGAGAGTATATTTATATCGTTAAATAAGTTGCCTTGATTCCTAAATTTACCATAGATAAAATTATTGATGCTGCCCGTGTTGAGGATGTTATTGGTGATTTTATCACGTTAAAAAAACGTGGTTCAAATTTATTAGGATTATGTCCGTTTCACGGCGAAAAATCTCCATCATTCACTGTATCTCCTGCTAAAGGAATTTACAAATGTTTTGGTTGTGGCAAATCAGGTACAGCTGTTAACTTTATCATGGATCATGAAAGTTTATCATATCCAGAAGCATTAAAATATTTAGCTAATAAATATGGCATTGAAGTTGTAGAAAAGGAAGTAACAAACGAAGAAAAAGCGCAACAAAACGAAAAAGAAAGTTTGTATATCGTTATGCAATATGCGCAAAAATATTTCACCGATTTATTATTGAACGATGATTTAGGTCGCTCTATTGGTTTAGGTTATTTTACAGAAAGAGGCTTTTCTCAAACAACAATTGATAAATTTCAATTAGGATATAGTTCTGAAGAACGTCGTAAATTTTCTGAAACAGCCGTAAAAAATAGTTACAAGCCAGAGTATTTAGTTAAAACAGGCATGTCTATTTTATCAAACAATCATGTTGAAGGAAATCCAATAACCGTTGCTGATATCTTTGATAGGTATACAGGAAGAGTTATGTTTCCTATTCATAACATCACCGGAAAAGTAATTGGCTTTGGCGGTAGAATTTTAACGAATGATAAAAAACAAGCAAAATATATAAACTCTCCACAAACCGATATTTACGATAAAAGTAAAACACTTTATGGTTTGTTTCAAGCAAAAAAAACAATCATTCAAGAGGATATTTGTTTTTTAGTAGAAGGATATACAGATGTCATTTCAATGCACCAATCCGGTATTGAAAACGTGGTTGCGTCAAGCGGTACATCTTTAACCGTTGAGCAAATAAAACTAATTCATCGTTTTACCAAAAATATCACCATTTTATACGATGGCGATTTAGCTGGTATTAAAGCGAGTTTTAGAGGAATTGATTTAATACTAGAAGAAGGCATGAATGTAAGGGTTTTATTATTTCCTGATGGAGATGATCCCGATTCTTACAGTAAAAAAGTAACTAATGATGAGTTTAAAGCATTTATAAAATCAAATAGTAAAGATTTCATTGCCTTTAAAACAAGTTTACTTTATCAAGAAGCAGAAAACGATCCGATTAAAAGAGCCGAATTAATTAAAGATATTGTTGAAAGCATTGCCGTCATTCCAGATGCTATCAATCGCTCTGTTTATGTCAAAGAATGTTCCAAAATCATGGATATTGGTGAACAAATTTTGCACATTGCTATCAATAAAATCATTCGAAAAAAAGGAAACAAAAATCAAGCACCTTCAACTAATTACCCTACAGATGAGACTTATCCCGAAGATGTTCAAATTGAAGAAGAAGCAAAAGATGTTGTTTTAGATAATGAAGAAAAGGATTTATTGCAGTTAATGATGCAATATGGAAATGTTTTAATAAATGTAGAAGCTGAAGACACTGATAATGTTCAACAATCCTTTCAATTAACTGTTTGTGAATTTATTATTTTTGAACTTTGGAGAGATAAATTAGAATTCATAAATCCTATTTATCAAATGGTGTTGGATGAATGTCAACATTATTTGAAGCAAGACATAATTCCAACTACGAATTCTTTTTTAAATCATCAAAATCCTATTATTTCTCAATTTGCTTTAAACATTGCGTCACATACAGATGTTGTAAGTAATGGTTGGCAAAAATTTGGCGTTGACGTGCCTTTAGAAATTCATTTATTAAAAAAAGGGATCGATCATCGCCTGTTTAGCTTAAAAGCGCGTCGTTTGAACACTATTATTTTATCAATTAAAGAACAATTAAAAACAGCAGACCCATTTGAAAACAGTGATGTTTTTGAATCAATCAAAAAATTAGAAATACAAAAAATGAGGGTCAATAAAATTTTAGGAATCACCATCATTAATTAAAACACCTTTTAAACACCTGTTGAAAAAATCAAAACCATATAATATAGTAAATACGTAAATTTAGCAACTCTTAAAATATACACATGACAACTGATCAATTTATTAACCGTCATAACGGTCCACGCGAAAATGAAATTAAACAAATGCTTGCCAAAATTGGTGTTGCATCGGTTGATGAATTAATAAATCAAACAGTACCTTCAGGTATTCGTTTAACGCAACCTTTACATGTTGCGCCAGCTATGACTGAATATCAATATGCTAAACACTTAAAATCTTTAGGAGCAAAAAATAAAACATTTCGTTCTTACATTGGTTTAGGGTATTACAATAATATTTTGCCAGCGGTTATTCAACGAAACGTATTAGAAAATCCAGGTTGGTACACTGCATACACACCTTATCAAGCTGAAATTGCTCAAGGGCGTTTAGAAGCTATCTTAAATTTTCAAACAATGGTTATGGACCTAACGGCTATGCCTATAGCCAACGCATCTTTGTTAGATGAAGCTACAGCTGCTTCTGAAGCCTTAGCCATGTTTTATAGCAACCGTAGTAAAGACAAAATTAAAAATGGTGGTAATAAATTTTTTATTAGCAATACTGTATTTCCTCAAACAATCGATGTTGTAAGAACGCGCGCAATGCCATATGGTATTGAATTAGTTATTGCTGATGCAAACACAATATCATTAGACGATTCTTTTTTCGGAGCTTTAATTCAGTACCCTGATATGAATGGAGAAGTAACAGATTACAAAGCATTTGTTGCTGAAGCTCATTCAAAAGAAATTCAAGTTGTTGTGGCTACTGATTTGTTAGCACTAGCACTATTAACTCCTCCGGGCGAATGGGGCGCAGATTGCGTAGTTGGGAATTCTCAACGCTTTGGTGTACCATTAGGATATGGTGGACCACATGCAGCATTTTTTACTTGTAAAGAAGATTATAAACGTTCAATTCCAGGCCGTATTATCGGCGTATCAGTTGATGCAGAAGGAAACCCAGCTTTAAGAATGGCTTTACAAACTCGTGAACAACATATCAAGCGTGATAAAGCAACTTCTAATATTTGTACTGCACAAGCCTTGTTAGCTATTATGGCAAGTATGTATGCTGTATATCATGGACAAGAGGGAATTAGAGCAATTGCACAAGGCGTTCATAATGCTACCGACACTTTAGTGGGTGCTCTAAAAAACAGTGGATTTGAAGTAAAAACAAAATTATATTTTGATACTATTATTGTGGCTTGTGACGCTAATAAAATAATATCAGCCGCTGATGCAAAGGAAATTAATTTTAGAAAAGTAGATGATAAGCATATTGGTATTTCAATAGACCAAACTGTGCAACAGCAAGATTTAGTGGATATTTTATCTGTATTTAATATTGCATTACATGCTGAACCAAACTCGTCTCATATCATTTCATCATCAAACTTAAATCGTCAATCTCATTTTTTAACTCACCCAGTATTTAATAGCTATCATAGCGAAAGCAAAATGATGCGTTATATCAAGCTCTTAGAAAATAAAGATATGTCATTAGTACATTCTATGATTGCTTTAGGTTCTTGCACTATGAAATTAAATGCGGCATCCGAATTATTACCAATTACATGGCCTGAGTTTGCTAATATTCATCCATTTGTTCCAATAAATCAGGCACAAGGTTATACAGAAATAATTGAACAACTCAATAAAGATTTATCTGAGATAACAGGATTTGCTCGCATGAGCTTTCAACCAAATTCTGGTGCTCAAGGTGAATACACAGGTTTAATGGTTATCAGGGCCTATCATATTGCAAATGGAAATTCACATCGAAATATTGCGTTAATTCCTTCATCCGCGCATGGTACAAATCCTGCAAGTGCTGCTATGGCAGGTATGACAATTATTGTAACTAAATGTGATGATAAAGGAAATATCGATATGGCAGATTTGAAAGCAAAAACTGAACAATATAAAGATAACTTATCATGTTTAATGGTAACATATCCTTCTACTCACGGTGTTTACGAAGAAGCAATTAAAGAAATTACTGATCTAATCCACGATAATGGTGGTTTAGTATACATGGATGGCGCAAATATGAATGCGCAAGTTGGCTTAACATCACCAGGTAATATTGGTGCTGATGTATGTCACTTAAATCTACATAAAACCTTTGCTATTCCACACGGTGGTGGTGGACCCGGAATGGGGCCAATTGGAGTAGTTGAGAAATTAGTACCGTTTTTACCATCTCATACTATTGTAAATACGGGTGGAGATAAAGCGATTACAGCCGTTTCAGCAGCCCCTTATGGCAGTGCATTAATTTTATTAATTTCTTACGGTTACATAAAAATGTTAGGTGCAGATGGTTTGAAAAAAGCAACAGAAATTGCCATTTTAAATGCTAATTATATGAAAGAACTATTGCAGGACAGTTATAAAATTTTGTATACTGGTACTCAAGGACGTTGTGCTCATGAAATGATTTTAGATTGTAATGAATTTAAAATGAGTACAGGTGTGGAAGTAGCGGATATAGCAAAGCGATTAATGGATTATGGTTTTCACGCTCCAACAGTGGCGTTTCCTGTAGTAAATACTTTAATGGTAGAACCTACAGAAAGTGAGAGCAAAGATGAACTAGATCGCTTTTGTGAAGCCATGATTTCTATTCGTAAAGAAATTAAAGAAATTGAAGATGGTAAATTTGACAAGATTGATAACATTATTAAAAATGCCCCACATACTTGTAAGTTAGTTGTGGCTGATAACTGGACTAAACCTTACTCTCGTCAAAAAGCAGCATATCCATTAAATTGGGTCCGTGATAATAAATTCTGGCCAAGTGTTGCTAAAGTTGATAGCGCTTATGGTGATAGAAATTTAGTTTGCGCTTGCCCTCCAATTGAATCTTATATGGAAGAAGCAGTTATAGCTTAATTTATAAAATTAAAAAAAATAAAAAGCTCTACTTCAGTAGGGCTTTTTTTTTAATCAATTTTGACTAAACCAATTTTGTGTAGAACTTAAAAAAATTAATACTCTAAATTTCTGTTTCTTTGTAAAACAATGTCACTCTTTATCACCTCACTAAACTCGGGAAGCAATGGAAATTGCTATTACATAAGCAACAGCAAAGAAGCAGTTTTAGTTGATGTTGGAATATCTTGCCGTGAAGTTGAAAAAAGAATGGCGCGTTTAAATTTATCGCCTCAAAAAGTGAAAGCCATATTTATATCTCACGAACATAGCGATCACATTAAAGGTGTTCAAGTCTTGTCTAAAAAATATCAAATTCCAGTTTATATTACAGATGCTACATTAAACAATTCGCGATTATTTTTAGAGAGAGCGTTGATTCATTCTTTCATAAAATATTACCCCATTTCCATCGGTGAATTAATAATTACAGCATTTCCTAAACTACATGACGCTGCTGATCCTTATAGTTTTATCGTTGAAGGTAACGGTGTTAAGATAGGTGTATTTACTGACATCGGTTTAGTATGCAATCATGTGGAAGAAAATTTTAGACAATGTGATGCTGCATTCTTAGAAGCTAATTACGATGAACTACTATTGCAAAACGGACATTATCCTTTTCACTTAAAAGAGCGTATTAAAAGTAATAAAGGGCATTTATCTAACTCACAAGCATTAGATTTATTTATAAATCACAAACACGAATCTATGAGTCTAGTTATTTTATCTCATTTATCGAAAGATAATAATTGCCCCATGATTGTAAAAGATTTATTTACAATTCATGCGAAAGAAACTAAAGTTATTGTCGCCTCTCGTTTACAAGAAACTAGCGTTTTTGAAATTAACATACAAAAAAAGAGAGATTGATTTGATAGCAAACAATATAATTTCTAACTTCCCAATTATTTTCTTGTAATTAAAATATGAAGCTGTTAAATTTTAATTTTTAAATGCACAACTAAAATTTAATTTCTTCAATCAAAAATAAACCTTTTTAATATAAAACTGTTATAATATTATGTCAAAGAAAGTTATAATTATTGGTTCTGGTTTCTCAGGCTTATCGGCCGCATGTTACCTGGCACAGCAAGGTTGCGATGTTACCGTTTTAGAAAAACACACAAGTGTTGGTGGAAGAGCAAGGCAATTTAAAAGTGAAGGATTTACCTATGATATGGGTCCAAGTTGGTATTGGATGCCTGATATTTTTGATAAATTTTTTGCCGATTTCGGAAAAAAAGTTTCAGACTATTATGAATTAGAAAGATTATCGCCGTCATATAGAATTATTTATAAAGATGGGCCTTTAGATATTCCTAGCAATATTGATGACCTGTATGCCATGTTTGAAAATATTGAAAGTGGAAGTGCTGTAAAACTGAAACAATTTTTGAAGGAGGCAGAGTACAAATATAAAATTGGTATGCACGATTTGGTTTATAAACCAGGCTTATCGTTAACCGAATTTTTAAATATGCGTTTTTTTAGAGGTATTTTTAAATTGGATGTTTTCAATTCAATCGCTTCTCACATTCGTAAATCATTTTCGAATCCAAAATTAATTCAGTTGCTCGAATTCCCTGTTTTATTCCTAGGTGCGTTACCTAAAAATACACCAGCCTTATATAGTCTTATGAATTATTCAGACATGGTTGGTGGCACATGGTATCCTAAAGGCGGAATGATTAGTGTTGTAAATGCCATGCATCAATTAGCCGTTGAATTAGGCGTGAAATTTGAACTCAATGTAGATGTTTCTAAAATAAATGTAGAACATAATTTAGCAAAAAGCGTATCCACGAATACATCTGAATTTAAATGTGATGTATTAATTTCAAGTGCTGATTATCATTTTACAGAACAGAAATTGCTCGATAAAGTGTATAGAAATTACTCCGAAAGCTACTGGGAATCAAGAAAATTAGCTCCATCAAGCTTAATATTTTATATTGGGGTAAATAAAAAATTACCGAAATTACTTCACCATACATTATTTTTTGATGAAGACTTCGATTTACACGCTCAAGAAATTTACACAGATCCTAAATGGCCAACAAATCCTTTAATTTATTTAAGTTGTACATCACAAACAGATGCAACTGTTGCTCCAAAAGATTGTGAAAATTTAATGGTATTAATTCCGATTGCCCCAAACTTAAAAGATGATAAGAAAACCAATGATCGTTATTTTGATATGGTTATAAACAGAATTGAAAAACAATTAGGCGTTTCAATTAAGGATAATATTATTTTAAGAAGAGATTTTGCAACAAGCGACTTTATTAAAGATTACAATTCATTTAAAGGCAATGCTTATGGCTTAGCCAATACATTAAGTCAAACGGCTATTTTAAAACCAAAACTCATTAATAAAAAAGTGAAAAATTTATTTTATACTGGGCAATTAACCGTGCCAGGACCAGGCGTTCCTCCATGTCTAATTTCTGGTAAATTGGTCGCCATGCAGGTATTTAAACAAAAGTAAGAATTGATTGTTTTTATACTACAATGATTTTTTCTTATCTTAGCCATCAATGAAACACTTATTTGATACCATTAGCTTAAATGCCAGTAAAATGGTTACAAGAAGCTACAGCACTTCATTTTCGTTGGGAATCAGTTTCTTGAATAAAGATTTTAGAAATCCTATCTATAGCATCTATGGTTTTGTAAGGTTTGCAGATGAAATTGTTGATTCGTTTCATGATTATAATAAGAAAGAATTACTGGATGAATTTAAAACTGAAACCTATAGAGCAATAGAACGCGGGATAAGTTTAAATCCAATTCTCAATAGTTTTCAATCAGTAGTAAATACTTATAAAATCGATCACACATTAATAGATACATTTCTAAAAAGTATGGAAATGGATTTAGAGAAAAAATCACACGACTCAGCGAGCTACAAAGAATATATTTTAGGAAGTGCTGAAGTTGTTGGGCTCATGTGCTTACGAGTGTTTGTAAAAGGAGATGATGCTGTTTATGCAAACTTAAAGCCTTATGCGATGGCTTTAGGATCTGCTTTTCAAAAAATTAATTTCTTACGTGATATCAACGCTGATTATGCTGGTATGGGAAGGATTTACTTTCCAGATATAGATGTATCTGAACTAAATGTTGAAACAAAAAAGGAACTGGAAGCTGATATTGAATTAGACTTTGTCAAAGGACTAGAAGGTATAAAACGATTACCAAAAGATTCAAGAATTGGCGTTTATATAGCCTATATTTATTATTATAAGTTATTTAATAAAATAAAGCATGTTCATCCTTCTGAAATTTTAGAAAAACGAATTAGAATAAGTGATTCTCAAAAAATAATTCTTCTTGCAAGTTCTTGCATTAGACATAGATTTAACTTAATTTAAAATGATGCAGCAAGAATACGTTATACTTGTAGATGAACAAGATAATGAGACCGGAGTGATGGAAAAACTTAAAGCTCACGAGGAAGGTAAATTACACAGAGCTTTTTCAGTTTTTATATTTAATGATAAAAACGAATTACTTTTACAACAAAGAGCTATAAATAAATACCATAGCGGTGGCTTATGGACAAACACTTGCTGCTCGCATCCTCGACCAAACGAAACGATTAAAGACGCAGCCAACCGACGTTTATTTGAAGAAATGGGAATGGTTTGTGATTTAAAAATCGTTAGTCATTTTATTTATAAAAGTGAGTTTGAAAATGGATTAATTGAACATGAGTTAGATTACATATTAATTGGAAAATCAACCTCCATGCCAAAAATAAATACAAATGAAGTTGAAACGTATAAATGGCAATCTATTTCAGAAATAAAAAATGAAATAGCATTACATCCAACAAATTATACCACTTGGTTTAAAATAGCGATGCAAAAAAATATTATTTAATTATAATTTGAAATTATTAAAACAAAAAAGGCGGTTTAGTTACCGCCTTTTTTGTTTTATTTAACTGAAGCTATTTAGCATACGCTGTTGCTCTAACTTCCCTAATCACAGTAACTTTTACTTGACCAGGATACGTCATTTCTGTTTGAATTTTTTGCGAAATATCAAAGGCTAGTTGTTCTGATTGTTTATCGTCAACTTTATCAGCTGATACTAACACACGAACTTCTCTTCCCGCTTGAATAGCGTAAGTTTTCTCTACACCCTCATAACCCAAAGCTAAAGCTTCTAAATCTTTTAAACGCTTCATGTATTGCTCCGCAACTTCGCGACGTGCGCCTGGACGAGCACCGCTAATAGCGTCACACACTTGAACGATTGGCGCATACAACGTTAACATTTCAATCTCATCGTGATGTGCACCAATGGCGTTACAAACTTCAGGTTTTTCTTTAAACTTTTCAGCTAATTTCATACCTAATAATGCATGTGGCAATTCTGGCTCTTCATCAGGTACTTTTCCAATATCATGCAATAAACCAGCACGTTTAGCCACTTTAGGATTTAAGCCCATTTCACTGGCCATAATGGCACAAAGATTAGCCACTTCTCTACTGTGTTGTAATAAGTTTTGTCCATAAGATGAACGGTATTTCATACGACCAACCATACGAATTAATTCTGGATGCAAGCCGTGTATACCTAAATCGATACAAGTACGTTTACCTGTTTCAACAATTTCATCATCAATCATTTTTTTAGTTTTCTCAACAATCTCTTCGATACGAGCAGGATGGATACGACCATCTGTTACTAATTGATGCAATGATAAACGACAAATTTCTCTTCTGATAGAATCAAAGCAAGAAAGTGTAATAGCATCAGGCGTATCATCTACAATTACTTCAACACCAGTTGCAGCTTCTAAAGCTCTAATATTACGTCCTTCACGACCAATGATTCGCCCTTTAATTTCATCGCTTTCAATATGAAAAACAGTTACCGAATTTTCAATAGCTGTTTCAGTTGCTAAACGTTGTATCGATTGAATAATGATTTTTTTAGCTTCCTTATTCGCGTTAATTTTAGCTTCATCCATGGTATCTTTAATGAAAGCCATAGCGTCTGTTTTAGCTTCAGCTTTAACGCTTTCAATCAACTGAGATTTTGCTTCTTCAGCACTTAGTCCCGAAACTTTTTCTAACAGTTCCAATTGCTTACGATGGGATTTTTCAATTTCTTCGCTTTTCTTTTTATATACATCAACCTGAGTAGCAAGTTGTGTTTTTTGACCTTCAAGCTCTTTTTCTTTTTTAGTAGCTTCCTCTAATTTTTTGGATAAATCTCCCTCACGTTGTTTTGCTTTATTTTCTAAAACTACTAATTGCTGATTTCTTTCATTTACCGATTTGTCATGTTCGGCTTTTAATTGTAAAAACTTTTCTTTTGCTTGAAGTATTTTTTCTTGCTTAAAGCTTTCAGCTTTTAGTTCAACTTCTTTAATTAAGTTTTCTTTCTCTTTAACGCTACCTTTATTTAATTTAGAGTTGGCGATTACAAATCCTGCCACAACTCCCGCTATAAGCGATCCGGCTATTAATATTATTTCTATCATGGTATTTTTTTTGTTGCGCTTTGTTATTACTATCGGAACTATATACTTTGAGGCAACTATCCAAAAAATATAGTTATAAAAAAACGTACATCTAAAATCGAATCTCTTCAATCTAGCTGTACGTCCATTGTTCTTTTTTAAAGACTAAAAATTTATTGCCCTGTTGTTCTTCTAATATTTTCTTTATGTTGAACCAATTGTTCTTTTACATCCTCCAATACTAACTTTAGAGTGCTTAACTCTTTTTCAGCTGTGTTTTTTTCTTTCATTAATTCGCTTATATATTGAAGCGAAACCATTGCCAACACATCTTTTTTATCCTTCACTCCGAATTTTTTCTCAAAATCCGAAATTTTACCATTTAATATTTTAACTATTTGTTTAACACTCGATTCGTCTTCAGCCTTTAACTTTAATGAATAAAATCCATCAGCTATTTCTACTTTTAAACTAACATCGCTCATTAAACAAAGCTACTCTTTTTTTTAAGCACTCAACAGAGCTATACATTTATCAATTTCACGTACCAACTCATTAATTTGTTTCTTCATGATTGTCTTTTCAGAGTTTTCATTACTTAAACCGTTTGCTAAAATAACATTTTTTCTATGATTATCCAATTCGGATATGTTAACATCTTGAAAATCAACTTGATGCGATAATCCAGAAATCGTTTCATGCATTTTTAGCAGTTGATTTGACAAATCTTCTTGTTCATTTAATAAATGGATGCTATCATCCGCTAATTTATTATTCACTTGTTTTAATTGATCAAGCTCAGAATCTTTTAAAGAAACAACATTTGATAATTGAAAAATTTGATTATTCAATTCAGCGATCGTAAACTGAAACTGATTTACGTGATTTTCTAACTCATTTTTAGAGGCTTGTAAAACAGAAACTTCAGATTCAACTTGAGAATTCATATCCACATTTGATTGAATGGATATCAATTCATTATTTTTTGCTTCTAATACAGATTTTAAAAATTGTATTTCGGTTTCTAAAGCTGAATTATTCGCCGATAAATTTGTAATCTCAAAGTTTTTTGAATATAATACCTCTTTTAACTCATTGGCTTTTATTTCCGAATTAGTTTGTAGCGAAAATAATTCCGTTTTTAGAATGGTTAATTCTTCTTCCGTCGTTTCTAAGGTATCGGCAACAGCATCAATTTCTGAAATCAAAACTGTATTTTCTGCTAATAATTTTTCAAATTCGATTTTTTGTGAATCAAGAGCTTGCGTCGTTTGAAATTCGGATTCATTTTTAATACTTAATAATTCGCTCAAGTGAATTAATTCTGCATTTTTAGAATTCAATGAACTTTCTAAATTTGTCAACTTCGAATTAAGAGCTTCGTGCTGCTGATCAAAATCTGTTGATTGCTCAACTTTATAATTAGAAAATTCTAATTCTAATGCATCAAACGCTTCAATTTTATTAACTAATTCTTCCGTTTTAAATGCTAAATCAATGGTAAATTTTTCTATTTGAGCATTCTGATTATCGATATGATAAACCATCTCTTTAATCTTTTCTTTGAAATGCTCATTTTCTGTCACCAATAAACTTAAATCATCTGTAAGTTTTGAATGATCATTTGATGAATTAGAAAGTGCATCAGATAGTTTAAGTTCGTATTCTGATTTTAAATTTTCAATGGTATTTTCTGAATTTAAAATGATCTCGGCTAAACTTTGTTGATGAGATTCAATAAGACATTGCTCATTTTCAGTAAAGCTTGCTTGTAATGCATCTAAACGTGTGTTCAAATCAGTTTCGTAATTTAATTTTCCATCTTGAAGCGTGGATGTTAATTCTACGATTCTAGTTTCGTAATGATTCGTCAATTCACTTCTTTGTTCCTCAAGTTGATGCAACAATGAACTTATCTTTAATTCATAAGCATCTGCCACTTCAGAATTAGAAAGCTCATGACTACTTTTTAGTGTTTCAATTTGTAAGGTAAACTCCTGTGTTAAAGTTTCAATTTGCAATTCATAAGCATTAACTGTTTCTTGATGTGATGCATCATAAGAAGCAGTCAATTCCGAAATTTTTAATTCTAATTCACTACGCATACCATTTTGCTGATAGGACGTATTAGATTTTAATTCTTGTAATTGTGATTCATACGATATTTTTAAATCAGCAATTTCTTGATTAGAAATAGCTTGAATACCAGACATTTTTATATCGTATTCTGCTGATATTGATTGTAGTTGAGATTCTAAATCAGTTATTTTCGTAATTAAACTACTAATTTCTAATTGCTTCTCTTCCAACTGTTCATTAATTGTATTCCTTAAATCTGTAAAAGAGGCAACTTCACTTTTAAAGTTTGTATTATCACGCTCCATCACAAGTAACTTAGTATTAAGCACGTCAATTGAAACTTGTAACCTTTTACAATCTTCGTCACGCTGAATTAATTGATTACGGTAATCGCTCAATGAACGTTTTACTTCAATGTATTCTTTACGAAGTGTAATATCGCTTTCTAACACTTCTTGTAACTCAGATTTAATATTTTCTACATTCATAATTAATGTTTTATTTACACTACTTTTTTGTTTCTTATCTTTATTTCTAACGAATTAAAAACAAACAATTTGCTGTTGGTTAAAATTAAGGGATTAGGTTGTTGATTTTACTAATCACTTTAACTTTACATTAACAAGTCTTTGTTAATTAACTTTTTACAAAATAAATCCAATTTAATGCTTCCATCAAAATTCATAATCATAATTTATTTCATTACGAACACCACTTTTTTTTATTCACAAAAAACGCCATCTGGCTTTATTTTACCATTAGAAAATAAACCCATCATAACCGGTAATTATGGGGAAATAAGACCTAATCATTTTCATGCTGGATTAGATTTTACAACTGATCCGATAAAAAATTTACCAATTAAATGTGTATACGATGGATACGTTAGTCG
>CANLAV010000025.1 GCA_947487905.1 Bacteroidota bacterium
TCAGGATGATTAATATGATTTAGGACACTCTTTAATTCCAATAACAATTCTGGGTAAGGTAAACTAATGTTATAAATAACCGTCATTGCAAAAGCCCTAACCGCAATAGCCTGTCCACTATCTTTTATATATCCATAACACACATCTAACATCTGTGATTCTTTTTTTGGTGGCACAGCATGTTTCTGAAACAAACGTAAGGTATTTCTAATAACACCATTATGTAAATATTCGTGCTTTAAATTATCAATTAATTTATCGAAATAAGGGATTACCATTTTTTTATCCAATTCAAAGCAATGCCAAAGAATCCAAGTTGCTCTGCTACTTATTATTTGATCCTTAACAAAACAAAGTTTTACTAAATCATTCATCAAATTATCTGCAACAACGTGTTGTGCTATTCTTTTCGGATTAAAAGAACTAATATTACCAATTAAATCAACACTTAAATAAGTATTACGTTTTACCATTATCAATTATTCGAAATTACAAAAAGCTAATATAAAATTTTAGATAGAAAATATAGAGTATTTTTAATGAATAACAAATTGCGGTTTTTAGCTTTAAAAATGTTAATTTAGTATCCGAAAATTTACACAAAGCTATATGCAAAAACATAAAATTTAAACGGTGTATTGCCTAATTGTTTTTTTTAAATAATAAATCAGATATGAAATTTTACACATCCGAACCTGCAAAAAAAATAAGTGAATTTGCAAAAGAATATAACTTTGAATCACTTAGACCATACTACGACAGTGAATCGCCGGAGGTAATGAAACGTATTTCAAATTACGAATATTATCAACAATTAATGGCCTATTTAAATCCAAATCTTTCAAAAGAAGAGGCGATTGAAAAAGCCATTAACACAAAATCACCATATGAATTCCAAACTCATTTTATGAGTCATGCCATTTGGACTATTTTAAAACAAACATCAACAGGATTAACTTGGAGTGGATTAGAAAATTTGGATAAAAATGCATCCTATTTATATATTGCAAATCATCGTGATATATTATTAGACAGTGCTATTTTACAAATAATATTAGATAAGGAAGAATTTGAAACATCAGAAATAACTTTTGGTGAAAACTTAATGCAGGAAGGGTTTATTACCGACTTCGGAAAAATGAACCGAATGGTTGCAGTTAAGCGTGATGGAACGATTAAAGAATTATATGATACCTCAAAACAATTAAGTGCTTACATACGTCATACCATTTTAGATAAAAACGTGAGTATGTGGATCGCTCAACGTAATGGAAGAACAAAAGACGGAAATGATATCACTCAAACGGGTTTAGTGAAAATGCTTAACCTAAGCGGTTCCAAAGATTTTAAGCAAAGTATTTCCGAATTAAATATCGTTCCAATTACAATTAGCTACGAATACGACACCTGCGATAAATTAAAAGTTCAAGAATTATATTTATTAGATCTTCAGGGAACCTATGTAAAGGATAAAAACGAAGATTTTAACAGTATCCTTACTGGGATTAAACAACCAAAAGGCAAAATACATGTTGCTTTTGGAACACCAATATTAAACGAATTAGATGAAATCAATAAGTTAAATAATGAAAACGAGAAAATAAAACTGTTGACAAATTATATTGATAAACAAATACATCAAAACTATAAATTAAATCCAGTAAATTATATTGCGTATGATATTTTAAATCAAACCAATATTTTTAAAACAAATTACACGGAAAACGAAAAGAATGATTTTATAAATTACATGAACGAATCTATTTCTGAATTAGTAGGAGAACCAGATGTATTGCGTAATTTATTTATTAAACTTTATGCGAACCCAATTAAAAATAAATTATAAATACGCATTTGTAATCTAATTAACCGCTATTGTAACTTAGTAGTATAATAATCATTATAATACATCATGAAAAAGAATATCTCCATTTTAATGTTATTGCTAAATGTTTTTTTTAGTGTGGCTCAAAATAAAACTGATGAAAAAGGATTAAAACAAGGCTATTGGAAAAAAACAGATCCAACTACTAAAAAATTAATTTACGAAGGTAGCTTCAAAGACAACTTACCTCAAGATTTATTTAAATACTATTATCCCAACGATTCAATTAAATCAAAAATGTTATTTATTCAGAATGGAAAAATAGGATACTCCACTCTATTTCATCCAAATGGTAAAATGATGGCTTACGGCAAATACATTAATGAACTAAAAGATTCAACATGGAGTTTTTATGATGAAAAAGGATTAATCATTTCAAAGGAAACTTTTTTATTAGGGAAAAAGAATGGAATATCTGTTGTGTATTTTTCTAATGGTGTAGTAAGTGAAGAATACCATTACAAAATGGATTTAAAACATGGAACCTTTAAACAATACTTTGATAAAAATATAGTTAAAGGCGAAGGTAATTATGTAAATGGTTTGATGGACGGAAAAAACACCTATTACTTTCCAAACGGAGTTCAGGTTGCTTCAGGGTTTTATAAGAATGGGCAAAAAAATGGACCATGGATATACAAAGAACAAGATGGGAAGATAAAAGAAAAAGAATTATATAAATTAGGAAGATTGGCTTCACAAAAAGAAACAGATAATTTTTTTAATAAAAATAAATCAACAGAAGATAAAACTAAAACTGTTGAACCATTGCAAAAACAAATTAAACCAAAATCAGGTAAATAATTTATAGTCGTTTCAAAAATGAGTAAGCACGGAAAAGTATTAGTGGCAATGAGTGGTGGTATTGATAGTTCTGTAGCAGCTATGATGCTTCATGAACAAGGCTATGAAGTAATCGGCATAACCATGAAAACATGGGACTATGAAACATCAGGAAGTACGAAAAAAGAAACTGGTTGTTGTAGTTTAGACAGTATTAACGATGCACGATCGATGGCTGTTACATTTGGGTTTCCACATTATATATTAGATATTAGAGGAGAATTTGGAGATCAAATTATTAATAATTTTGTAGAAGAATACCTTGCTGGACGAACCCCAAACCCTTGTGTTTTATGCAATACGCATATCAAATGGGAAGCTCTCTTAAAACGAGCAAATATGCTAGATTGTGAATTTATTGCCACTGGACATTATGCACAACTGCGTGAAGAAAATAATCGCAAAATTATTTACAAAGGATTAGACCACAGTAAAGACCAAACTTATGTTTTGTGGGGATTAGATCAAGAAAGTTTAAAACGAACCATGTATCCTTTGGGCGGTTATAAAAAAACTGAAATTAAACAAATGGCTAAGGATGCTGGTTTTATTGACCTAGCAAATAAAAGCGAAAGTTACGATATCTGTTTTGTACCTGATAATGATTACAGAGCATTTTTAAAACACCGTTTGCCAAACTTAGAAGCAAAAGTTGAAGGTGGAAATTATTTGTATAAAGGCAAAAAAGTTGGCACGCATCGTGGCTATCCTTTTTATACTATTGGGCAACGTAAAGGATTAGATTTAGCTATGGGCGAACCTGTTTTTGTTAAAGAAATTATACCAGAAACAAATACTGTTATCTTAGGAGACTTAGATGATTTAAAAGAAATGGAAATAAATGTGAGGGATTTTAACTTAATAAAGTATGAGACTTTACCTGAAGATTATATTGCACTCACAAAAATACGTTACAAAGATTCTGGTAGATTAAGCACTATAAATACAATTGATAATAAATTAAATATTATATTTCATGAAGCGGCTACTGGCATTGCTCCAGGCCAAAGTGCCGTTATTTACGAAGGAAATGATTTAATTGGTGGAGGTTTTATTGACAGAAAACCTTTATTGAATTTATAAATCAGCAAAAATTATGCATAGATTTTGCTATATCACAACATAACTTAATCTATTTAATAAAATATATTTGGAGATGTTTGGGCATTAAAAAATAGAGTTGGTTTTTTAATATGTTGATTTGGGCGTTTTAAATACTGCTCATTTTTGGTGTCAAGCATTGGTAAATGACAATTGTTTGATTTATATAAGCTTCTTGGTAAAAATACCATATCATGTATTAATTTATTTTGAACTGCATTTCTTACTTGCTCTGCGTCTATACCCATATTTAACTGAAAAAATTGGCCATACTCATTCGCAATCTTAACTTGTCCACTCAACAATCCATGTGATAGATCACTATAAATACCACCTTTAGAGGTAACATACCCTGAAGGAAACATTATGTCATCTTTTACTGCTATACCCATTTTACCAGTCCACATGGTACAATTAATAGCGTATTGAATGTATTTATCTTGGTATTGTAATAAAATTGCCCCAGTTCTAAATCGATCTAAAATGGGTTTAGCTAATAAATCATTTTCTGTGATTATAGAAAATTTATCAAATTGAAAAGCAATAATTCCAGTAACTTGAGAGGTTTTAATTTTATTATACCACACATTGTAGCAATAAGAAAACGAATTCTTATAACCGGTTTGATTTCCTATACAGCTTATAAAATAATTCGATTTATCATTTTTTTTACCATAGCCTAATACTAAACCCAAGGAAGTACAAAGTTCAAGATACTCTCCTTTTGGTCCTAAATTTTTAAAATTATCATATACTCTAAACGATGCATTTAACTGTGCAAAATTAGATACATAATAAGCTTGAGTTACAAAACCAATTCGCTGAAAATGAGTTCCAATAGCACTCACAAAGCCAACTTGAAATCCGCAATTTTTATATTGCTCAAATTGCCCATGAATTTTCGAAAAGAAAAAAAAAGAAAAAAAAAGAATTATTATTTTCTTAGGCATTAGTCAATTAAATCAATTTTAAAATATCATCCCTTAAAACCTCAACGCCAAATACAGTTCCGTCTGCAATTAAATCGGCTTGGCTATAAAATACTTCTCGCGTTTTTAATAAATTTTCAATATACAAAAGCATATCTTCATCATCTTTATCTTTAATTAATGGCCTATCTCCCTTTGCATTAAATAATCTAGCAAATAAATCAATAGCTGTCATTTTTAAATAAATAACTTTCCCACTTTGCTTCATTAAATCCATGTTATTATTAAAACAAGGTGTGCCTCCACCCGTTGCAATGATAGTTTTTTGATTATCAGTTATACATTCATTAAGAGCATTGGTTTCAATTATTCTGAACTCGGTTTCGCCTATTTCCTGAAAAAGATCTGTAATATTTTTATCAAATTTATTAGCAATATATTCATCTAAATCAATAAAAAAATACCCCATGAGCTTAGCTAATTTTTTTCCTTGAGTTGTTTTACCACAACCCATAAAACCACATATAAAAATTAAATTCTTATTTTCCATCTTCTTTTATAATTTCATTAAACGTATTACTTTTTCAATATCTTCAGGTGTATCAATGCAATGACTATCAAAATGAGTCACTGCGCATTTTACTTTAAAACCATTTTCAAGCCAACGCAATTGTTCAAGCGATTCTGCATTTTCTAAAGAAGATGTATTCAATTTAGTTATTTGCTCTAACACATCATTTCTATATGCATACATCCCAACATGTCTAAAATATGTATGATGTAAATGCCATTCTTGTTGAGCTACTCCTTTAATAAACGGAATAACCATTCTGCTAAAGTAAAGCGCTTCACGATGCTTATTCAATGTGATTTTCACCTCGCCCATATCAAATAAAACTTCATGCGAATCCACTTCAATCATCAAGGTTGCAAGTTCCGTATGACCATCGCAAACTTCACATAATAAATCAATCTGCGTTGGATCTATGAATGGTTCGTCGCCTTGAATATTGATAACATAATCAAAATTGGAATTAAAATTTTGAAGGGCTTCGAAACAACGATCTGTACCGCTTGGATGAGATTCTTTTGTGTACACTGCCTTTCCTCCAAAACTTTCAACATGCGTAAATATACGTTCGTCATCCGTAGCAACAATAACATCTGATAATAAAGTTGATTTTTTAGCTTGTTCGTAAACACGCTGAATCATTGATTTACCAAGTATTTCAATTAATGGTTTTCCTGGAAAACGGCTTGAAGCAAAACGAGCAGGAATAATTCCTAATATTGATTTCATTAGTTTGATTTAGTAATTAGTACGATTTTAAAATTACAAAAAAAAAATGATTTAATAATGGCATCAATAGTTTATAACTAGGCTTCTCACACTCTTAATGTCAAAATTATATAACCAATCAAAACAACAAGCCGTAATAAAAATGAAAACCATCACTAATTTGTTTTACTAAATAAAATTAATTAATGCAAAAGTGTTTAAAATTAGCATATAAATATTTAAATTTAAATGTTTCATTTCATTACTTTTAGATAAATGCAATCAATTACAAGCAAATATACCAGGGAAGTAGAAGAAAGTTTAACTATTCTTTCAAAAAAAGTAGATAAACAAAAAGCTGAAAAATTAAAAAAATACATCGGGACTAATTTAACTGTCCTCGGACTTACGTCTAAAGATCAAGTAGAACGATTTAAACGTGGATTTGATATTTTGAATGATTCGGCATTAAAATCGTTTCAGCAATTTCACACCTTATTCACAGAAAGCACATATTTTGAGGTTAAAAATTTATCATTCATTTTTTTAGATAAAAATCATCAACATATTCATGCAAAAAATCAATTAAAGGTATTACCTAAATGGATTAAAAAAGTAGATAATTGGGCTCATTCTGATAATTTATCTAAATATTTAACACGATTATTAGAACATGATGAGACAAAAAAAAATATGGAATCCTTGATTTTAAATTGGAATCATTCAAATGCCTTATGGGAAAGAAGACAGTCTTTAATTTGTCTTTTTTATTATGCAAGAACTAAAAAAAAACAAGTTGAGTTTGATTTTGCTCAACCTTTAATTTTAAATCTAATACACGATAAAGAGTATTATGTGCAGAAAGCAGTAGGTTGGGCATTACGTGAATGTTATAATGTGTATCCTGATCAAACGTATCATTTAATTAAAAATAACATTAAACATATCAATCCCGTTGCATTTACAACTTGTATTGAAAAAATGAATGCAATAGAAAAAATGAATTTAAAATCATTACGCAAAAAATAAAGATGTTTATTCAACTACTAAAACGCATTTGCTTACTCTTATTATTGAGTAGCTCGTTATTGAGTCAAAATAAAATGACTCCTGAAGAATACATTTCAACATTTAAAGACGATGCGATTAAAGAAATGTATTTACATAAAGTTCCTGCTTGTATTACATTGGCTCAAGGAATGCTTGAAACTGGCAACGGTAATAGCCCACTCTGTCGTAATGCAAATAATCATTTTGGTATTAAATGTCATAAGGAATGGTCGGGAGAAACATATATTATGGATGATGATGAAGCAAATGAATGCTTTAGAAAATATGAGCACGTGTTAGATTCATATAGCGATCACAGTTTATTTTTATTTTCAAGATCTAGGTACGCATCATTATTTGAATTAAAAATAACTGATTACAAAGGATGGTGTTATGGTTTAAAAAATGCCGGCTACGCAACTGATCCGAGCTATCCAGAACGTTTAATTAAATTAATTGAAAAATACAACTTACAAGACTTAAATCACATTGAAAATACGCCCAAATTAAATTTTCCTTCTCAAGAAATTATTCAGCCAGAACTTGTCATTAGGCAAGTATATCGATTTAATCATGTTCAATTTATTATAGCTAAAGAGAATGATTCATTTTATAAAATAGCACATGATTTTAATTTAGAATTAAAAGATTTATTAATTTATAATGATTTAACTAAATCGGATAAATTAACCTACGGACAAAAAATATACATTCAAAAAAAACGAAGAAAAGCGTTGGAACCATATCATGTTGTTCAAAAAAACGAAACTCTCAAATCTATTTCGCAATTGCATGGCATTAGACTAAATAGTTTATGTAAAAAAAACAAATTAAAAATTGAGGATGCTCTAAAAATTGGTGACATTCTTTATCTCAGACAAACAAAAAAAATTAACGAATAGGTTTATAGTATTTTTGTTTTAACCAATAAGAAAATTTAACCAACATAATTAATGCTGGAACCTCAACTAAAGGCCCTATTACGCCAGCAAATGCCTGTCCGCTGTTAATACCAAAAACACCAATTGCAACAGCGATAGCTAGTTCAAAATTATTTCCGGTTGCTGTAAATGATAATGCTGCATTGGTTGAATAATCTGCTCCCATTTTTTTTGCAATAAAAAAAGTAATCACAAACATAACGGCAAAATAAATAACTAAAGGAATTGCAATCCGAATAACATCCATTGGTATTTCAACAATCATTTCTCCTTTCAGACTAAACATTATGATGATTGTAAACAATAAAGCAACTAATGTGATTGGAGAAACAAAAGGAATAAATTTATGATGATACCATTCTTCTCCTTTTAATTTAATTAATGAGTAACGACTAACTATACCGGCAAAAAAAGGAATTCCTAAATAAATAAAAACACTTTCGGCAATTTGAGACATACTAATCGAAATATCAAACGCTTTCAAACCAAAAAGAACAGGTACTTTGGTTAAATATAAATAAGAGTAACCTGAATATAATAGCACTTGTAATAAACTATTTAAACCTACTAAGCCGGCTATGTATTCTCTATTACCCTCTGCTAATTCATTCCAAACAATAACCATAGCAATGCAAGGTGCAATGCCAATCAAAATTAAGCCCGTCATGTAATCGGGGTAATTTTTTAAAAACAAATAAGATAATATAAACATGAAAAAAGGCGCAATAACCCATGTAATAAATAATGACACAAAAATCAATTTTACATTTTTAAATACTTTTGGAATTTTTCCATAATTCACTTTTGCTAATGGCGGATACATCATTAAAATTAAACCTACGGCCAAAGGAATATTAGTAGTGCCCTTCGACATGGAATTAATAAAAACTGAAGAGCTTGGAATAAAATAACCAATAGAAATACCTATTGCCATTGCTAAAAATATCCACAAGGTTAAGTAACTGTCTAAGAAACTTAATTTTTTTCGGTTTGCAGCGGGCGCACAATTTAAATTTGACATCGTTATTTAATTAAGGAGAAAACATAAAAGGTTTCAATTGCAATTTGTTTCAATCGTTCATCATACTTAGAATCCTGTAAGGGCATATTATCAAATGCTTTAGGGTCATCGTACGTTGTTCCAATGCGTATATCAACACCAGGAATAAAAGGACAATTTTCTTCAGCATCACTACAAGTCATAATTGCAGCGAAATTATTTATTGGATTTTGAGAATGATGATACACTTTTGAAAAACACACAATTGGTTCCGACTCATCAGAATAATACATATGAAATAAAGGATTTAAATCATGGCTCTGTTTTTTTATTTTAAATCCCATGCGTTCAATAGCATTAATGGCATTGACATTAAATGCAGTTGCTTCTGTTCCTCCAGAAAAAACATGTACATTTTGTATTTCATAATAATTTGCAGCAAGCTGTGCACATATTTGACCAAAATGACTTCGACGAGAATTATGTGTACAGATGTAAACTAAATTAATCAATTTACCTTCCTTTTTTTTAGAAGTAATATAAGCTGAAATTTTTTCAAGAAGTAACTTTCTTTCAAAAGAAATTAATTCAAAATCATGTCTTAAATTATCACAATATACTTTAATTTTAGAATACATAAATGCAATATAATGTCTAGCAACATTTACCTCCAGGAGTACAGGTCGTTTGATTTTTCACATCAGCTAAATTAACTTTCAATTTACTTGAAGGGATTCCACATTTATCTGGAGCAAGACAATTTGTAATTTTTACAACTAAAACAAACTCTTTTCCGTTAAATTCTAAACCATACTTATTGATTGTTTCATTTTGATATTCAACTTCTATCTCTAAATCTTCAATACCTAAAATTTTTTCTGAAAGGTTAATAATATCCAATAGTTTTTGAGGTGCTAAACGATGGTCAAAATCATTTGCCTCCCATAATTGAAAATTGGCTGTTTTCTCATCGCGAACTGTTCCTCCGCAGTCAATAAAATGTTTGGTAATTTGACCAACTTCAGTTACATGAAAATGCTGTGGCACAATACTTCCGTTTGGTAATAAAAAAGTAACCGCATTAAGCGATTTTAATGTTTCTTTAATCTCTGATAATTTCATAATTTAATTTTTTAATGTTAATTTTATTTGACTCCAAGTCAACAACATCTTGTCAAACTTTGATATGATTCAAATAATTCTTGAATCATTTTTTGTGCTTTTTTCCATTCTAACTCGTTAATACAGTAACACACTTTTACACCAGAAATATCGCCTTTAATTAAACCCGCTTTTTTCAATTCTTTTAAATGTTGTGAAACTGTGCTTTGAGAGAGAGGCAATTCCTCAACAATATCACCACAAATGCATGCGTTTTTTTTAATTAAAAGCCTTAATATGGCTATTCGCGCAGGATGTGATAACGCCTTTGCGTATCCAGAAACCATGCTTGTTTTTTTTGCAAACTGACTATTTTTATTTACAATCATATTAATCGTAAAATTACGATTAATAATTGAAGAATCAAAAAAAATAAGTATGATAAAACTCAGCTTTTTAACATAAATATCTTGATTAAACTTTTGTTTTAATCTAAAAAAAAGATTAAACTTGTTTAACAAAATATTGGTTATGAAAAAAAATATCTCAACGGTTTTAGTTTGCCTATTCTGTTATACTCAAATTATTTTTGCTCAAGAATCAAGTTTATGGTTCAAACGTTCGCCATGGCTAATTGGACTTGGCCTAAATATTGTAGATGACAATAATTACCAATTTCAAAAACTATTTGATGCAAAAAATTCATGGAACATTCCTCCTTACCCAACGCGTATTAATGTTGAAAAAGTGTTGAAGTATGGAATAAGTGTTGAAGGGATCGCTAACTACAATATATATAATAAAAAAAATATCATCTTAGGCACCTTTTCGAATTACAAAAGAAACTTTTTTAGTTTTGATGCCATGGCAAAATACGATTTAAATGAATGGTTTGGTGAAACGTATTGGTTTGATCCGTTTGTAACTTCAGGATTTGGTTTTACTTCTATAAGCTCAGAAAAGCAAGTTAAATCAGGCGATATACAAGGTAAGGCGCAAAACGGACTTAACTACAATATTGGATTTGGCTTTAATTTATGGGTCACCGAAGATATTGGTATTGGCACACAAGCGTTAGGAAAATTCGGTTTAGGAAAACTAGGTTTAGGAAATAAAAACGACAACTATACGCAATATTCATTTTCTATAATTTATAGATTTACAACAAGTTTAGTTAGATTAGCAAAAAGAAGTATTCATCCAAATAATATGGTTGATCATTATAAAAAAATAAAAAGAAAATCGGCAGCGCCAACTACGGATGAAAAAATAAGTCCTGAATTATAATTTAACAAAACCTTGTTTTTATTATATTACACAATGTTCTTGTTAGATTAACAAGTTTTTATTATCGTTTAAATTGTGGAATAATTCGATAAAAAAAATAATATAATACATGTTTTTTTAAAAGTTATATTTGCACAAAAAATATACAAAAACATTGCATGAAAAATTTAAGTAAAATTGCCATTATATTACTAATCATTTCTCAAAACGTTTTAGTTGGTCAAAACTATAAAAACACGGATTGGTGTATTGGATTAGGCTTTAATATTGTAGACGATAACAACCACCGTTTTGATAAATTATTTGATGTAAAAGATTCTTGGAACATGGCTCCATTTCCTTCTAGATTAAATATTGAAAAAATTTTTAATTATGGATTGAGTATTGATTTAGCTATGTCTTACAACGTTTACAAAAAAAACAATTTAATACAAGGTAAAATTTCAAACTATAACAGAAATTACTTTGCAACCGATTTATTAATAAAATATGACCTAAACGAATTAATTGGAGAAACAGGTTGGTTTAATCCATTTATAGCTATTGGTGGCGGATACACGATGATTAGTGCGGATAGAAAAGTAAGTCAAGGCGATGTTAAAACACCTGCACAAAATATCATCACATTAAACGGTGGTATTGGCAGTAACTTTTGGATTTCTCCACAACTAGCAATTAGTGTTCAGGCTCTTGGTAAATGGAACGCTAGTAATAATCAAGGTAATCACTCGCAATACGCCATGGGTGTCATTTTTAAATTTGATAGCCGTGATGCAAAGTTTGGAAAAAAGAAAAAGCCAACTATTCAAACGGTTATTCAAAACGACATTATGGAATTACCAGTTGTGGATACAACTCCAATTGTGAAAGAAGTTGCGCCAGAACCAATCATAGACACAGCGCTTGAAAACAGTATTAAATTAAAAGCAAAACAAGCCTTAATTATTAAAAATGCTAATGCGTTTGCCGAAGAGGTTTTATTTGAATTAAACACACTTTCATTAGACGCCTTTGGATTAAAAAAATTAGATCAAATTGCAACCGTATTAAAATCAGATTTAAGTTTAAAAATCAATATTGTTGGTCATACATGTAATTTCGGTACAGTGGAATATAATAAAGTGCTTTCATTAAAACGAGCAGAATACGTTAAACAAGAATTAATAAAACGAGGCATAGATAAATCACGTTTTAATAAAAACATTGGTTATGGATTGGATAATGCATTGTATGATAATGCAACAATTAACAAAAGAAAAAATAGAACAATCCGTTTCGAAATCAGTAATTAATTCGTTTACATTATAACATAAAAAGAACGCTCATCCATAATGAGCGTTCTTTTTATTTATACTATTTCAATTGTCACTTTGTTAGCAAACTGCTTTATTTAATGGTGCCAATTAGACCACTTTATAATAAATAAATCCTTCGAATGAATACTAATCAGATTCCTATTTAAAAATGACAGGTTTTAGTGTTAAAACAAAAGTAAAACAAACGAACTACTAAAAGTAATTGTTCGATATTCATTGTCAAACAAATAGATTTTTAGGCGATTAAAACACAATGGAAAGGCTGTAAACAAGAGATTAAAAGTGATTGAAATCAAACCAATTTTAAAGTAAAGAAATATCTGTTAATGAAATATTTCAAATTATACAATACAAATGCTTTTAAATTAACGCTTAAAAAAACCTATTTATAATAACCATATCCATAGCCATAACCATAGCCATAACCAGAGCTGTAACCATAACCATATTTAGCATTTTCAATAACACCATTAAAGACTAAGTTGATGCTTTTAAAACGATTTTCCTTACTTAAATTGTCAACATACTTCACGCGTTCAATTGGTGTATAGTCTTGTCTTAAAACAAATAAGGTAGTGTCAGCTTGCTTTTCTAAAATCTGAGCATCGGTTACAACACCAATTGGCGGCGCATCAATAATGATATAATCAAAGCGAGTTCTAAGCTCAGCAAATAAAGTCTCAATTCGTCCATTTAATAATAATTCAACAGGATTAGGAGGTATTGGTCCACTTGGAATGATGTAATAATTTTCTTGCTGTTCAATTGGTAAAATAATATCATCCAAGTTAGCTCTTTCAATTAAATAGCTACTCAATCCTACTTTTTCATTCATAGTTAAACCAGACATTAATTTTGGTTTACGCATATCAAATTCTAAGATGACTGTTTTCTTGCCAAGCATTGCTAAACTGGCACCTAAATTCAAAGAAACAAATGATTTGCCTTCACCACTCACACTTGAAGTAAATAAAATAATTTGAACGTCTTTTCCACCAAAAGTTAAAAAAGATAAATTGGTACGCAATGCTCTTACCTGCTCTGAAAATACATTTCTACTTTTACTACTAATAGATAATGCGTTTGTATGACTCTCCCATGTTATATCACCTAAAATTGGTAATTGTGTAACGCGCTCTATATCTTTTCTTACTCTGATTTTATCATTTAATAAATCAATAATATAAATAGTTGCAAATGGAATCGCAAAACCAATAATTATCAATAATAAATAAACATTACGGCTGATTGGTTTAAATGGGTCTGTACCACTTCTCGCCAAATCAATGGTTCTACTATCACTCACTGCAGAAGCAAAGGATAAAGCAGTTTCTTCTCTTTTTTGCAATAAAAACGTAAATAAATTATTTTTAATGGCCTGTTCTCTACTAATATCAACCAATGCTCGCTCTTTACCAGGAATGGTTTTAATCATGGATTCTAAGCGTTGATTTTGGCTTTGCAACTGTATAACTGTGAGTTTCAAATTTTGTTTTAAACTTTGAACATTTTCATAAATATTACGTTTCAAACTTCTAATTTGATCATCAATACTTAATGCAATTGGATTATCAGATTTAACTAAGCGAGATTGTCGCTCTTTCTGCATTTCAAGAGTTGATAATTCTTTCAATAAATCAATCAATGTTGGGTCATTTATCCCTAAAGTTGCTGGCACTAAGCCTTGTTTGTTTTCTTTATTTTTAACGTATTCTTCAATACCACTCAAAACACTTTGTTGTATTTTAACTTGATTAAGTTGCACGTCATTTTCTTTTACACTTTCTAAAAATAATGTGGCTTCAGCACTAATATCTGTAATTCCTTCACTTGATTTAAAATTTTCGACTCTTTTTTCAACAACATCCAATTCACTAGAAAGTAAGTTTAATCGCTCTTCAATGAATACTAACGTGTTGGCTGCAACCTTATTTTTGTCATCTAAAGCATCATGATTATAAGCTTCGATTAAATTATTTAAAATATCTTTTCCTTTTTGAGGAACTGGATTATTCAAATTTAAATTTAACACACTCGACATCTTACTAGAAGGTTCAATAGTTAAATTAGATTGTAATCCTTCTGTGACAATACTGATTGGTTGAATACTAACCATCAAAAGTTTCACCTCGGGATTTTTACCCGTTAATGAAATTTGAAACGTACCAAATTGAGTTTTTAATTTTGTATCAAGCGGATATAAGATGCCATTTATTTTTACCGATTTTGAATTAATGATTTCAATTTCTAATGGCTCTAAAAACGTTTGGTTATTTTCTTCAATTAGATTAAATAAAATAGGACTTTCATTATACAATTCAATGTTTCGAAATGTTTTTTTAATGTTATAACTTATATTTAAATTCAAAGACTTAACAACCTTTTCCATTAACGAAAAAGATTTTAAAATCTCAATTTCATTATCAACAACTTTATTTGATGAGAATATATCAAGTTGCTTCAACATATCATCTTGACCTAGTCCTTTTTTTTCATCTTTGATTAAAATACTTGTATGAATATTAAACTCAGGAGTTTGGAATTTTAAATATAAAAATGCAAAAGAAAGTGAAAGCGAAAGCGAAACAAAAAACCATTTCCAATAGGCTAAATACTTATAAAGTGTTTTTTTTAAATCAAACGGGATTTTATCATTTTCCTCTTGAAAAAAATAATCGTCTTTAGATGAATTCATTAGTAATTTTTAAATAATTAATACCTCGTTTATTTAATTAAAATATTTTGAGTGATGATCGTTAAGAAGGTCAGTAAACTAATAGCAATTGGCGCTAACTGAACCGCACGACTTGTGCTGGTAAGTTTTCCTTTCAATGGTTCAACGTAAACAATGTCATTAGGTCTAAGATAATAATAAGGAGAACTAAATAAATCTCTTTGTGTTAAATCAATACGCGCAAATTCTCTTTTACCATCCACTTCACGAATAATTAATATATTTTGTCTTTTACCATAAATGGTTAAATCACCTGCTAAACTGAGCGCCTCAGGTAATGTTACACGTTCATTCGTAATACTATAAAGAGACGGTCGGGCTACTTCACCTAAAACAGAGATTTTAAAATTCATTAATCGAACGCTTACGGTTGGCTGTTCTAAGTATTTTTCTAATTTCTTAGAAATTAAATCTGCTGCGTCTTTTGGGCTTAAACCACCAACAATCATTTTTCCTGCCAATGGTAAAATAATAGCACCTTCAGAATCTACCAAAAACCCTATAGCTGGAATAGTTGAATTTACCTGATTCATTTGTGTCTGTGTTTCAGGAAAAATATTAAAAACCGTATTAGCTTCAGGACTTAAACTATTTACAAAAACTTTAATGATATCACCAGTTTGCAATTTAATAACTAACTGTTCGTTTAAATTTACTTTTTCATTATCAGAATTTAAATTTTTGGGCTGAAAATAGGTTATTTCCTTCGTTTGAACACACGCTGTATGAAATACTGCAATAAGAAATAATAAGGCTATTTTTTTAATCATTAATTTAAATTGTTTAAACACACTCATACTTTTATTTTCTTCGGCAATGATACGCAAAATAATTCAAAAAATCATGTAAAAAAAGCATGGTTTTAACTAATAATTTTCAGTTAATCAATTAGATAGCCATTCTATTTATCAAAGACATTAACTCGGCTAAAGTGACTAAATTGATAATTACAATACCACTTTATCAATTAAAAAAAACAATTGAAATACTTACTTTAATAAAGGATAGTGAAATTTAAACAGAATACTTATCATCAAAAAAAAGTGTAGACATTTCTACACTTTTTTTGTGGGCCCACCTGGAATCGAACCAGGCACCTACTGATTATGAGTCAGTTGCTCTAACCGAATGAGCTATAGGCCCAATCTGAAATCTAGTTCAGAATTAAGACCGCAAAAGTATATATTTGTATCCTATTTTCAAAATTTATGAAGCAAATAAAAAATATAATTTTCGATTTGGGTGGAGTCATTATTAATTTAGACGTCCACAAAACAATTATTGAATTTAATAAACTAGCCGAAATCCCTTTTGAGTCAGTCTATACCCAAATACAACAGAATCAAATTTTTGATTTATTTGATAAAGGAATGATTTCTGAGTCAGATTTTTTTGAAGAAATTAAAAAATTAATTAGTACTAATAAAACTAATCATGAACTTGTTTCTGCTTGGAATGCCATGTTACTAGATTTTCCATTAGAAAGACTATCTCTTTTAGAAACCTTAAAACCTAAATACAGGTTGTTTTTATTAAGTAATACAAATGAAACACATATCAACGCCTTTGAAGCTGACTTATTTAAAACAAGTGGTTCTAAAAATTTAGAGCCTTATTTCGAAAAAGTATACTACTCCTGCAGAATGGGAATGCGTAAACCAGACCAAATTATTTTTGACCAAGTACTAAATGAAAACAAACTCATTCCTAAAGAGACTTTGTTTATCGACGACACACAACAACACGTTGATGGTGCTTGTAAAACAGGGATTCACGGTCGTTTACTACATAAAAACAAAGAAGTAAAATCGTTATTGGTAGAGTTAGGATTACATCAGTAGTTATTTAAACCAACTGCTGTACATCAAATAATTATTAGCAATTCGATCTATTTCTCCATGAATTAATTCTTGAGAAATATCTTTTACTTTTTTCGCTGGCACACCTGCATAGATACAACCACTAGGAACCACAGTACCTTCGGTTAAAACAGCACCAGCCGCAATAATAGAATTACTTCCAATTTCACAATTATCCATTACAATGGCTCCCATTCCAATCAACACATTATCAGCCACTTTTGAACCGTGTACAATAGCATTGTGTCCAATTGAGACATTATTACCTAAAATGGTTTTTGTTTTCTGATATGTGCAATGAACAACAGCACCATCTTGAATATTAACTTTGTTACCAATTCTTATTGAATTAACGTCACCTCTAATAACAGCGTTAAACCAAAAACTACACTCGTCACCACAAACTACATCGCCAACAATTGTTGCATTGGGCGCAATAAAACAATTGGCTCCAAAACTTGGTTCTATATTATTAACAGGTAAAATAAATGCCATAATTACTATTTTTGATGGGTTACTAACGTTTTCTAATTATTACTTTTTCGTGCCGTTTTTGTAAGTAAATCTACTCATTTCATTTCCCAACTTATCATAAAAAATCCAATTACCATGGGCAACAGATTGCTTCTTACCTTTTCTTTTTTCAGAAATAATTTTATAATTACATTCTGATTGGATTTTATTATTTGAATAATAAGAAATTGATTTACCTGACAAATGTCCTTCTTTAAAATTTTGAGATTTCATTAAACCGCCAGTCTCATAATAATAGAGCCATGTTCCGTGTTGCTTTCCTTTTCTATAATCACCATCGCTATCCACAAAATTGCCTTTTTCAAAATAAGACGTCCAATGTCCATGTTTTATTCCACTCACATAAGAACCAACTTCTCTGTATGAACCGTTTTCAAACCAATATTCCCAAGCTCCGTTCTTCTTCCCCTTTTCATCATAATTACCTTTGTAATTTATTTTCCCATTCATATACCATCCTTCCCAAAGGCCAATAATCAAGGCTTCTTTATAAGCACCTTGATCTTTTAATTGACCATTCTCATACCAACTTTGCCAAACACCATTTTCTTTTCCTAATGTGTAATTACCTTCTTGTAGTTTTTTTCCATTTTCAAACCAAGTCGTCCAAATACCAACTTTTACATTGTTTTCAAAACTCCCTAATTTCCACTTTTCAGTTGTTGGATAAAAATAAGTCCAAACTCCGTTTTGTTTATCATTCACAAATAATCCTTCTGATTCCTTTTTTCCATTGGGATAATAATAAATCCATTTATCATTTCTTAAATTATTTCTAAGCGTACCTTCCATTTCGATTCCACCTTTTTCAGTATAAAATTTCCATATACCATTTTTCTTTCCATTAACAAATGGACCTTCACTTTTCACTTTATGATTTTGATAATAGGAAGAATAGTATCCATTTAAAATGCCTTTTTCATAAACACATTCATAATCCAACTCACCATTGGTATGAAAATAACGCCAAAGACCATGTAAGGTGCCTTCTTTATAAGCACCTTGTGCCTTAATAATACCACTATCGTATTGTGCAGTTAACGTGCCATTTCCGTGTACAATAATATGTTTACCTTTTTCATCCCATAAATTCTGTAACAAAAATTGCGTCGAATCAATATACTCCTTCTCAAATTTCTTCTGTCCATTTTCGTAATAGGCCTCTGATTTTCCAAATTGCTGATTACTTTTAAAATTACTGACAGAGGCAATTCGTCCATTTTTATAATAATGTGTTAGTTCACCTTGTTTTAAATCATTTTCAAAATTACCACTACTTTCTATTTGATTATTATCATAGTAGTATATCCACAGCCCTTGTTTCTTGCCCTTCGCAAAGGTTTCTCTGCTTTTTACAATTTTTATATCGTAATAAGAAGTCCAAATACTATCTGCTAAATTATTTTTAAAAATAGTTTCTTGTGCAAGCCATCCACTTTTAAAATAATAACGATTATACCCATTTTTATTTCCTCTTAGATAGGTTTCAGTGGCTTTTACAGCGCCATTTTCATAATAGAAATACCACGTGCTATCTTCTTTGCCATTATAAAATGAACCTTTTCGGGAAACCGTACCACTTTTATAATACTCAACATGCTTACCATGCGGCATGCCTTTCACAATATTAGTTTCAGATTTTAATTTAAGTTGTTCGGTATCGTAATATTCTTTTTTAGGTTGAGAATAAACGAATAAAACTGCTAGCGTAAAAAATAAAGTATAAAATTTTGTTGTAATCATAATTCTAAAATTACATGAATAATGAAATCAAACCAAAATCGTTACACTTAATTTGTAAACAAACCAGAGTTAAGTAATATTAGAGACCTTTGAATTCAGGCTTTCGTTTTTCTAAGAAAGCATTAACACCTTCATTGTAATCGAAGGAATTAGCGGCTTCTACCTGCAAACTACCCTCTTGAATCAATTGTTCTTGAAGATTATTGTTCATACTTTCATTTAGTAAGCGCTTTGTGTAACCGATTGCTTTTGTTGGCATTTTAGATAGATTGTCTGCTAATTTTAAAACCTCATCCATAAATGTTTCATCAGAAAAAACCTTATAAATCATTCCCAAACTTTGAGCATCTGTTGATGATACTTTATCTCCTAGCATCATCAATGCTGAAGCATTTTGAAAGCCAACTAAACGAGGTAAGAAAAATGTACCGCCACTATCAGGCACTAATCCAATTTTACTAAATGCTTGTATAAACGAAGCAGATTGAGTCGCTACCACGATATCACATGCCAAAGCTATATTTGCTCCTGCTCCAGCAGCAACACCGTTTACTGAAGCTATAATCGGTTTTTCTATTTTTCTTAATTTTAAAATAATGGGATTATAATGCTCTCTAACAATTTTTTCAATACCTGGACCATTTGGATCTATAGCTTCTGATAAATCTTGTCCGGCGCAAAATGCCTTTCCTGTTCCAGTTAATACTATGGAACGAACAGCATCATTCCTTTCAGCCTTATCAAGTTCATTTTGCAGCTCAAGAGCCATCTCTCTATTAAAGCTATTAAACTTATCCGGACGATTTAATGTAATAATGAGTACATTATTTTTCAATTGAGTAGATATAAAATTCATAATTTATTTTTTAATTTAAATGCATTTAAAATAATCAAAAGGTTCAAGACATGCCTGACATTGATGCAATGCCTTACAAGCCGTACTTCCAAATTGAGAAATAAGTTTTGTGTTCAAAGATTTACATCGAGGACACGTGATTTTTTTTTCTATACCCAATAACCAACTTTTATCTTGAGTCGTCTCTTCGGGTGGAGCGATTCCATATTTTCTTAACTTTTCTTTAGTTTCTTGAGTTATCCAATCCGTCGTCCAAGGTGGTGAAAAAATAGTTTTTATGTCGATGACAGAAAATCCATGCTCGATAAGTTTTTTCCTTACATCATCTTCAATTTGCTTCATAGCAGGGCAACCACTATAAGTTGGTGTGATTATTATCTGTATAGAAATCTCATCTAATACTTCTATAAATCGAATGACTCCTAATTCAACAATAGAAATGACTGGAATTTCCGGATCTGGAATTTCTGAAAATAATTCAAAAATATCTTGTGAACTTTTCAAATGATTATAAAATAAAAATAGCGGCTAAAATCATAATAATGATAATAATTAGATATTGCCAAACATCAACAAAGTATGGCGAGATTTTTTTCCAGTTTTCTTTTATGCTCATTTTAAATTACTTACCATTTGGCATCAGGATACATTCTCGGCAATGCCTGCATTTCGGCTAAAATAAAAGCCAAATGTTCAGTATGTATTCCTTTTCTGCTGCCTGTTTGCATAAAAACATTTTGAGGAATTATTAATGTAGATTTTTCAACTAAATCAGAAATATGTTTTTCCCATTTCGTTTTCACGACATTTAAATCAACAGCAATTCCTTCTTTAATTAAAATCTCATCAACTTCATTCATCTCGAACAATTCATTAGTATATTGCCAAAGTTCATTCAACGCTAATTGTACTTTGTTATGACTTTCTTCTGTACCATCGCCAAATCTTTCTAACCACGCAGATGTGTGACGCAGATGATAGGTAACTTCCTTTAAAGATTTTTGAGCAATTCCAGCTAAGGTTTCGTCCTTACTTTTAGATAATTCTTGATAAAAATAAAAATCAAAACAATCCACTAACACTTGTCTTGCAATAGTTCGAGCGTAATCTCCATTTGGTAATTCAGTAATTTGCACATTAAAAAACTGTCTATCATTTCTCAAAAAAGCTAAATCATCTTCTGTTCGCCCATTTCCTTCAACTAATGCAGCGTATTCTAATAAAGATTTGGCTGCACCTGTAATATCAAGTGTAATATTTGTTAATGCTAAATCTTCTTCTAAGAAAGGGCCATGTCCTGTCCATTCACTTAAGCGTTGACCTAAAATTAAATTGGTGTCACCAATACGGAGTATGTATTTAAATAATGCTTCTTTTGTTGTCATAATAGTTTTAATTTCATTACATATGCCCTATTGCATCTGGTATTTGGTAAAACGTTGGATGACGATACACTTTATCATTAGATGGTTCGAAAAACGGTCCAAAATCTTCAGGACTGCTTGCGACGATAGCATTTGATGGTACTACCCAAATGGAACATCCTTCACCACGACGGGTATATAAATCACGCGCATTTTCTAACGCCATTTCTTTATCAAATGCATGTAAACTTCCGCAATGCACAAATGGTTGTCCTGCTTTTTTTTGTAAAAATACTTCCCATACTGGGCCTTGATTATCCATAATATAATGTTGAGTTTTTAGTGTTAAGTTTTTAATATTACTAATAGAGATAAAATTAATGTTGTCTTTTTGTTTTTATTTAAAACTAAAAACTCAACATTCAAAATTATCTAAGCAGCTTCATAAACTTCACTCCGTTTTTTTGCAAATACTTGAGCTGCTTCTCTCACCCATTTCCCTTCATCGTGAGCTTTATTTCTAGCCGCTAAACGTTCTTTATTACATGGTCCATTTCCACTAATAATGTTTTTAAATTCTACCCAATTTGGCTCCGTAAAATCATAACCATTTTTGGCTTCATTCCATTTCAAATGAGCGTCAGGAACTGTTAGCCCTAAATATTCCACTTGTCTAACGGTTTGGTCAACAAAACGCTGACGAAGTTGATCGTTTGTTTCTCTTTTAATACGCCATTTTACAGCATTTTCACTGTTAGGTGATTCCGAATCAGGAGGACCAAACATCATCATGGTTGGATACCACCAACGGTTTAAAGCATCTTGAGCCATTTCTTTTTGGTCATTCGTTCCAAAAGCTAAATGAGTCATGATTTCATAGCCTTGACGCTGATGAAAACTTTCCTCTTTACAAATTCTCACCATGGCACGACTATAAGGACCGTATGAAGAGCGTTGTAACATCACTTGATTCATAATCGCAGCTCCATCTACTAACCAGCCCACTGCACCAATATCCGCCCAAGTTAAGGTTGGGTAATTAAAAATAGAAGAATACTTTGCTTTCCCTGTATGGAGATTATTTAATAATTCATCTCTAGTTACTCCTAATGTTTCAGCGGCCGTATATAAATACAAACCATGGCCTCCTTCATCTTGAACCTTCGCTAATAAAACAACTTTGGCCCTAAGACTTGGTGCACGAGTAATCCAGTTTCCTTCAGGCAACATTCCTATGATTTCAGAATGCGCATGTTGCGAAATTTGACGAATTAAATGCTTACGATAATTTTCAGGCATCCAATCTTTTGGCTCTATCATTTCGTTTTTGGCTAATTTGCCTTCAAAAACGTCTTCAAATTTATTGATTTCCATCTTTTTATTTTATTGAATTATACAAATATACACTTTTAGGGACTTTTTTCAAACGTTTTCAAACTGATTATTCTCATTAACAAATAAAATAGAATGATGTTTAATTTTTTGACAAAATATATGCTTTTTTTGAAAAGACTTTTTTGACTGTTTCAGTTAATGATTAAAAAAATGTAGAAACACTTTTATTTGATTTTTATAGCTATTTTTGCTGACTAAAAATTTAACAATGGCAAGATTTCATACACTAAAAGTAAAAGATATTCGCAAAGAAACTTCTGACTCAGTTTCAGTAGCATTTGATATTCCAGCACAAATTCAACCAGAATTTCAATTTAAACAAGGACAATATATAACCTTAAAACTAACTGTAAATGGAGAAGAGATTCGTCGTTCATATAGTATTTGTACAAGTCCTTATAATGAAAAAGAACTTCGTGTAGCTGTTAAAGAAGTTACTGATGGTAGGGCCTCTGTATTTATAAATCGTACTTTAAAAGTTGGGGATACGATGGAAGTGATGACGCCAATGGGGAATTTTTATTCTGTATTATCAGGAAATAATAAAAAGCATTATGCTTTATTTGCCGGTGGAAGTGGCATTACGCCCATGATGAGTATTTTAAAAAGTGTTTTATATATTGAAAAACAAAGTACAGTTACATTAGTTTATGCTAATAGAGATGA